>CALVBH010000036.1 GCA_944325765.1 uncultured Bacteroidales bacterium | reverse complement strand
AAAACAAAAATGACGTAAATTTATAGGAAATGTCTACTTTTGGAAAATCAGATCAGACAAAAATATCGCTATTGTCTACTTTGGAAAAATTGTTTAACTGAAAAATTTTTTCCGTGTCCACTTTTTTAAGCTGGTACACCGGAATGCGGATTGAGTCGGAAAACGCACCTTTTTACAGGCGGAATTTATAGGAAAACGCACCTTTTTACAGGCGGAATTTATAGGAAAACGCACCTTTTAAGCAGAAAAAGATTATCTTTGCCATTGAAAGGCAAATAGATATGTTATACAGAAAGATTAGCAGGAGACTAAAGGAGTATTTTTCATCCGGATCGGACAGGCTTTTGGTTGTCGACGGAGCGAGACAGACAGGTAAATCCTACATAATCCGCGAGATAGGGTCAGCCATGTTCCCGAATTATATCGAGTTGAATATGGAGGAGGACAAGGTGGGACAGCGCGTTTTTGCTGAAGCCAGAACCCTGGACGATTTTTATCTGGCGCTTGGAGTCGTCGCCGGAGACAAAATGAAAGATAAAAAATCCACTCTCGTGTTCATCGACGAGATACAGGCTTATGATCATCTCCTTACTTTAGTGAAATTTCTTATGAAGGACGGCAGGTTTACCTATATAGCAAGCGGTTCTCAGCTCGGTATATCCTTGAAAAATACCAGTTCAGTACCTGCCGGCAGCCTCGATATCGAACACATGTATCCCATGGATTTTGAGGAATTCCTGTATGCAAACGGTGTCGCTGAATCCGTTATACAGTCCATGAGGGAGTGCTTTCATAAAAAGAAAGCCCTGTCAGAGACATTACATGGTAAAATCCTGGATTTTTTCAGGAAATATCTTTTGGTGGGTGGTCTCCCGCAGGCTGTAGATTCATATGTGAAAACCAAAAACATTACAGAGTTCAGACGGATACAGGATGAAGTGCATTCGATGTATGGTATAGATGCATCGAAATACGAGACGGAGCATGGCAGAAGATTGAAAATCCGGAGAATCTTCGATATGATACCGTCATCTCTTGAAAACAGGAAGAAACGGGTTGTCATAAAGGATATAGAAGGGAAAAAATGGAAACGCTCGGAAGATTATACCGATGAATTCGAATACCTGATTTCATCTGGAATCGCGCTTGAGGTAAAGGCCATAAGCAAGCCGTCGTATCCGTTGATAGAAAACAGCGGGAAAAATTTGATGAAACTCTACCTTAACGATGTAGGAATACTTACCGGGATATACTATCGTAATAATATAAATGCCGTGATGTCGGATATGAAAAGTATCAATCTCGGCTCGGTGTACGAGACGGTTGTCGCTCAGGAACTGTGTGCTCACGGGTACAATCTTTATTATTACGACAATAAAAAGAACGGCGAAGTCGATTATCTGATAGATGATCCCGAAAATCTGTCCAATATCCCGATTGAAGTAAAATCAGGCAAAGACTACACCGTCCACAGTGCGTTGGACAAGTTCCTGTCCATAGGGGAATACAATATCCGTAATGCGTATGTCCTGTCCAATGAACGGTTGGTAACCGAGAAAAACGGCATTACGTATATTCCGATATACTATGTGATGTTTCTCGAAAACGCTCCTTCAGGACCGGAACTGTTGATATAGGATTCTTTGTGTTCCGGACAAGTCTATCCTTCGATTTCGGCGAACATCGGGGTGCTGAGATACTTTTCGGCGCGGTCGGGGAAGACTACCACGATGTTGCCCCTGTCTATCCTGGCGGCAGTACGGGCTGCGGCGAGCATGGCGGCGCCGCTGCTCATTCCCGCGAAGATGGCCTCCTCCGAAATGATTCTGCGGGCCATGGTTATGGCTTCCTCGCTTTCCACCATCTCCTGGATGTCTATCTGCGACGGGTCGTAAATGTCAGGCACGATGGCTTCCTCCATATTTTTCAGCCCCTGGATGTAGTGGCCGCGGACAGGATGTGCGCAGACCACCTTGATACCCGGATTCATGACTTTCAGGAATTTCGACAGCCCCATAATGGTGCCCGAGGTTCCGAGGGCGCATACCAGATAGTCGATTTTGCCTCCGGTCTGCTGCCAGATTTCCAGAGCGGTGGACTGGTAGTGGGTGAGATAGTTGGCGGCGTTCTTGAACTGGTCCGGCATGAAATACTTGTCTGGCTCGGCGGCGACTTTCGCTCTGGCCAGCCTTATGGCCCCGTCGGTGCCTTCATTGCCGGGAGTCAGTGTCACCGTGGCTCCGTATGAACGTATGATTTTCCGGCGTTCCACAGACACGGCATCGCTCATGACGATTTCCACGGAGTATCCTTTGATGATTCCCACTATCGCGAGTCCGATTCCGGTGTTTCCGGAAGTAGGCTCTATGATGGTCTGCCCGGGCTTGAGCCTGCCGTCGCTTTCCGCGTCTTCTATCATTTTCAGGGCAATCCTGTCCTTGATGCTTCCGGTGGGATTGAAGCCTTCGAGTTTGGCGAATATGTTGACAGCCGGATTCGGATTCAGCCTGTTGATTCTGACCATGGGCGTATTTCCGATGGTCCCGAGTATGTTGTCCTTGATGCTCATATCGAAATACCGAAAAACCGTACAAAGATACACTTTTTGAGAAATTATCATCCTGCCTCCTGCGGCAATTACGGAATTATTTTTATAAATTTGTCCGTTTTGTTCAATATAACGTAGGAGAATGCTATGCCGCTGATATTGCCCGAAGGGTACAGAAACGTACTTGAAAACATAGAGAATACGGAGAAAGCCATAAAATATGTGAAGGATATGTTCCAGGAGAACCTGTCGGCGCAGCTCGCCCTTCTCAGGGTGACGGCTCCGATGGTGGTCCTGTCGGGAACGGGCATAAATGACGACCTGAACAGCGTGGAACGGCCGGTGACATTCCCGATAAAGGATTTGGGCGACCGTCCGGCCGAGGTCGTGCATTCCCTGGCCAAGTGGAAAAGGCTGAAACTGGCGCAGATGGGGGTCGGGCCGGGCCGCGGTATTTATACGGATATGAATGCGCTGCGTCCGGACGAGGAACTGGACAACCTGCATTCCCTGTATGTGGACCAGTGGGACTGGGAAAAGGTCATCCGGAGAGAGGACAGGAACGTGCATTTCCTGAAAGCGACCGTCCGCAGGATATACGAGGCCATAAAGGTGACGGAAAACAAGGTTTTCGTGGAATTTCCGCAGATAGAACCGATTCTGCCCGAGGACATATTCTTCATCCACTCGGAAGAGCTGCTGCAGCTTTATCCGGACCTGTCGCCTAAAGAGAGGGAAAACGAAATCGTGCGCAGGCACAAGGCCGTGTTCGTCATAGGCATAGGTGCGGAACTCTCGGACGGGAAGCCGCACGACGGCCGTGCAGCCGACTATGATGACTGGAGCACCGTGGACTCATACGGCTATGAAGGACTGAACGGCGACATCCTGCTTTGGAATCCTGTGCTGCAGAGCGCTTTCGAGGTATCCAGTATGGGTATAAGGGTGGATGAGGCCGCTCTGGAGCGTCAGCTGGAGAGGCGGCATCAGGAGTGGAAAAAAGACCTGTATTTCCACAGGAAACTGCTTTCGGGCGAACTCCCGTGCACTATCGGCGGCGGTGTAGGCCAGTCCCGCCTGTGCATGTATCTGCTGCGCAAGGCCCATATAGGCGAAATCCAGAGCAGTATCTGGAGCGATGACATGGTGGCCGCCTGCCGTGAGCACGGCATCGAACTGGTTTAGTCCGGACCGAATGAATGACGGAGAACATTTAACCGATAGGAAATGATAACATCAGAACAGATAAGGGAATTAAGGCAGAGAGTGGAGACACTGGGACGGTGTCTGGACATCGAGGACAAACGGCGTGAAGTGGAACAGCGTCAGGCGAAAACATTGGAACCGGACTTCTGGGACGACCCGAAGGCGGCTGAAAAATACCTGAAGGAACTGGCCGGAATCAAATTCTGGGTGACCGGATACGATGCGGCGGCTTCTGCGGTCGCCGACCTCGACGTACTGTACGAATTCGCGAAAGACAGTGTTGCGGCGGCAGCCGAAGATGAACGGACAGAGGAGGAGAAGGAGCTGGAAGCGGCATTCGTCGCGGCGGAGAAAAGTATAGAGGAACTGGAACTCAGGAATATGCTGGGCGAGGAAGGAGACAGTCTGGGCGCGATTCTGACGATAAATTCAGGTGCCGGAGGGACCGAAGCCAACGACTGGTCTTCGATGCTGATGCGTATGTATATGCGCTGGGGCGAGAGAAACGGATACAAGGTCACGGTTACCGACATTCTGGAAGGGGAGGATGCCGGCATAAAGTCGGTGACGGTGCAGTTCGAGGGAGACTATGCGTTCGGCTATCTGAAGGCCGAGAGCGGAGTGCACAGGCTGGTGCGTATTTCCCCGTTCAATGCCCAGGGCAAACGTCAGACCACATTCTCGTCCGTCTTCGTGTATCCGCTGGTGGACGATACCATAGAAATCGAGATCAACCCTGCTGACCTGGAGTGGGATACGTACCGTTCAAGCGGGGCTGGCGGACAAAATGTGAACAAAGTGGAGACAGGCGTGCGCGTAAGGCATATCCCTACCGGAATAGTCGTGGAAAATACCGAGACCCGCTCCCAGCTTGACAACAGGCAGAATGCCCTGAGGATATTGAAATCGCGCCTCTACGACCTGGAACTGAAAAAACGCCAGGAGAAACAGGCGGAACTCGAAGGCCAGAAGAAAAAGATAGAATGGGGGTCGCAGATACGGAGCTATGTCCTGCATCCGTACAAAATGGTGAAGGACCTGCGTACCGGCTACGAGACTTCCGATACCCAGGGAGTGCTCGACGGCGACCTGAACGAATTCATGAAAGTGTATCTCATGGGTTCCGGCCAGGGCAAGTAGTCCGGCCCGCGTCGGGAATGCAGTGAAAAAGGATTTTGGTAAATAATTTAAACATTTGATTATGGAGTTCAAATACGCACCGATGTTTCAGCTCGGAGAAGACAAGACCGAGTATTATCTGCTGACGAAAGACTATGTGTCGACGGGAGAATTCGAAGGAAAGCCGATTCTGAAAATCGCCCCTGAAGGCCTTACGGCCATGGCCAATGCCGCTTTCAGGGATGTTTCATTCATGCTGCGCCCTGCGCACAACGAGCAGGTGGCCTCCATCCTTTCCGACCCCGAGGCCAGCGACAACGACAAATACGTCGCACTGACCTTCCTCCGCAATGCCGAAGTGGCCTGCAAGGGAGTGCTGCCGTTCTGCCAGGATACCGGTACTGCTATCATCCACGGCGAAAAGGGCCAGCAGGTATGGACCGGATACAGCGATGAGGAAGCCCTGTCCCTCGGTGTGTTCAAGACCTATACTGAAGAAAACCTGCGTTATTCCCAGAATGCGCCTCTGTCTATGTATGAGGAGGTGAATACGAAGTGTAATCTCCCGGCACAGATAGACATAGAGGCTGCCGAGGGTATGGAGTACAGATTCCTCTGCGTGACGAAAGGCGGCGGGTCGGCGAACAAGACATACCTTTACCAGGAGACAAAGGCCATTCTGAACCAGCAGACACTGGTGCCGTTCCTTGTGTCAAAGATGAAGACCCTCGGCACGGCAGCGTGTCCTCCGTACCATATCGCATTCGTTATCGGAGGTACATCCGCCGAGAAGAACCTGCTGACAGTAAAGCTGGCTTCTACGCATTACTATGACAGCCTTCCGACCACGGGCGACGAGACCGGCCGTGCATTCAGGGATGTGGCACTGGAGCAGGAAGTCCTTGAAGCCGCGCATAATCTCGGACTCGGAGCGCAGTTCGGAGGGAAATACTATGCTCACGATGTGAGAATCATCCGGCTGCCGCGTCACGGTGCAAGCTGTCCTGTGGGACTGGGTGTAAGCTGCTCTGCCGACAGGAATATAAAGTGCAAGATAAACAAGGACGGAATCTGGATAGAGAAGCTTGACGACAATCCGGGACGTCTTATCCCTGAAGCCCTCCGTCAGGCAGGGGAAGGGGATGCGGTGAAGATAAATCTTGACCAGCCTATGCCGGAGATACTGAAGGAGCTGCACAAGTATCCGGTATCCACACGTCTGAGCCTCAGCGGCACCATAATAGTGGCGCGAGACATAGCCCACGCCAGGATTAAGGAGCGTCTCGACAGGAGAGAGGGAATGCCTCAGTATATGAAAGATCACCCTGTCTACTATGCCGGCCCGGCAAAGACTCCGTCCGGAATGCCTTGCGGTTCTATGGGACCTACGACAGCCGGGCGAATGGATCCTTACGTGGACCTCTTCCAGTCATACGGAGGCAGTATGGTTATGCTGGCCAAGGGTAACCGGAGCCAGCAGGTGACTGATGCCTGCAAGAAGCACGGAGGGTTCTATCTTGGCTCCATCGGCGGTCCTGCGGCTATCCTTGCACAGAACAACATCAAGTCCATCGAGTGTGTGGAATATCCTGAGCTCGGGATGGAGGCCATCTGGAAGATCCGTGTGGAAGATTTCCCGGCATTCATACTCGTGGACGACAAGGGAAACGATTTCTTCAAGCAGTTCGGCCTTTAGGCCTGTGGAAACAGGAAAATGAAGGAATTCGATATAGAAAACGCGATAGGCGAGGATGGAAAGTGGGAGACTGTCGGCAGCGAGTATCTTTTCAGAAGGCCCTGGCTGACTGTCCGCCACGATTCCGTCCGGCTGCCTGACGGGAGGATAAACCCCGAATTCTATGTCCTGGAATATCCAGACTGGATAAACGTCATAGCCATTACCGAAGACGGACTTTTCGTGATGGAAAGGCAGTTCCGCTATGGCCTCGGCAAAACGTGCTATGAAATTCCTGCCGGAGTTATCGAGGACGGTGAAACGCCGCTGGAGGCTGCTATGCGGGAACTGTCCGAGGAAACAGGCTACGGCGGCGGCCAGTGGCAGGAACTGATGCTTGTCTCCGGAAATCCGAGCACGACCAGCAATCTGACTCACTGTTTTCTGGCCCGTGGGGTGAAGAAAATCTCGGACCAGCATCTGGACAATACCGAGGATATCAGGGTCTGCCTGCTGACAGAAGACGAGGTAAGGCAGCTTCTGGTTTCGGACAAGATAAGGCAGGCGCTGATGGCGGCTCCGCTCTGGAAATATTTCTACACTGAGACTTTTTCCACTTCATCGGAGAGTACGTACCAGAGGTAGGCGGAGACATTCCGGCAGCCCCGGCGGCGCCAGATGGACGCATATCCGGAAATCTGCCTTATGTGGGAGTTCTCCCGGGAGCCGAATTTATAGTCTATGACAGTCACCGTCCCGTCAGGTTCTATTATGACCCTGTCGGGACGGTAAATTTTTCCGTCGGTGTCTATGATGGAGCATTCGTTGAGGATTCTGGCACCTGGCGTGTCGAACCAGCCGTAAGAGGCTACGGAATCGATTTTTGCAGCGAGAAGCTCCCTTATTTCGCGGGCTTCGGATACATCCGCCAATCCTGTCGCCGCTGCGTTGTCCACGGCCTTGTCCAGATCCCCGGCAGTTTCCACTGAAGAGAGTATCTTGTGCAGGATGATTCCGCGCTGCCGTATGGATGAACGCATAGCTGTCTCCCCGTCTTCAGAATAGTAGTCCGAATTGTCTGTGCTGAAAATCAGCCTGTTCCTGACCTCTTCTCCTTCTTCGGGACTGTCCGGATTCAGCGCGTATGACGGGTAGAGAGACTCTATTGCCTCCGCGCAGTACTTTTCGGACTTTCCCTCTGCATCCTGCTGCCAGGCAGGCATTTCCCCGAGGTTGTAAGTCGCATATACGCCTTCGAAAGTCTCGTCTGAGGTATGGAATCCTGACTTGACACCGTTCTTCTGCAGGTAGGAATACAGGATGTGGCTCATATTCGAGTATTCGGGTACTTCACGGCCGAGGGAGTCCTGGAATTTTTTCGAAGGTATGTCGGCTATTATGTGCATACCCTTGACGGCACGTGTCAGGGCCACGTAAAAGATGTTCAGGTTGTCGATATACTGCATCAGACTTTCCTCCCTGAAATTTTCCGAGAAAAGGGTATTCTCGCATTTGTCGGAAAGCGTGACATCGAACAGGGCCTTCCCGACAGGTTCGAGTTCTGTGCCGCGCAGATCCGGAAGACACCAGGAGGCTGATGCCCGGAACAGTGTCACGCTTTCCGCAAACGGAAAAATCACGTACTCAAAGTCCAGCCCCTTGGATTTGTGTATGGTGATGACCCTTACGGCATCAGTGAGTGTCGGGGATGTGATCTGGGGCTTTATCCCTTCCCAATATTCCAGAAAACCGTGCAGGGAGTTGCCGTTCCTCGCCGAGTAGTCGAGAACGCAGTCCACGAATGACTGTACATATGTCGCCTCCGCATCGAAGGCGGACTCGTTGTCCTGCCTCATATACCGTATCAGGGATTCGCACAGGTCTGCAAGAGAACGGTACTTGCCGATATTGCCGGTTTCCATAGAACCGGCGAGGTAGCTTCCCACCGTATTCCCGGGGTTGTCGATGAAAGTCATCAGCGAGACCAGTTTCCGGACCGTCCTGGAGGCCTTTATTTCCAGGGAATCGTCCGTGATTACCGGAATCCGGAGGGAAATCAGCTTTTCTGCCACTGCGGCTCCGGCTTTGTTGCTCCGCACAAGCACGGCAATATCCCCGTAGCGTGCACCGGAAGCGATCAGATCGGAAATGACTTTCACCACGAAGTCTGTCTGACTCTGTTTGCTGCAGAACGACACATTCACCATACCGCCTTCCGGCTTGTCCGAAGATGCGGCATCCTGGCACACATCGGAGTAGATATCTGAAACGGTATGCCTTCCGTCTCCGTACAAGGCATCAAGTTCATTTGCGGCAAAGGTGAAAAAGGAGTTGTTGAATTCCACGATGTTCTTCAGACTGCGGAAATTCCTGTCCAGGACGGTGGTCCTGCACGATTTCATATCCTTTTCCAGCTCTTCCTGCAAAAGTTTCCAGTCCGAGCCTCTCCAGCGGTAGATGCTCTGTTTTACGTCTCCGACGATCAGGTTTTCGAAGTTCTGCGAGTTGCTGTTCTCCAGGAGCGGGCGGAAGTTTTCCCACTGGATCCTTGCCGTGTCCTGGAACTCGTCCAGAAGGAAATTTTCGTACCTGATCCCTGTCTTTTCGTATACGAAAGGGGCGTCCGAGCCGTCAATTATGTTTTTCAGCAGCAGGTTTGAGTCATCTATGCTGAGCACGTTCTTCTCTTTCAGCAGCGCTTCGAATTCCCTGCTTATGTCCGAAGCCACTCCGAGATCGTAAAGCCGGGAGATGATGATTCCGGCGGTGTTGTATATCCTGAAACTGTCACCGAACAGGTTGCAGAATTCTCCGAACTGGGTTTCGAGGCCGCGTGACTTTTCCAGATTCCTGGCTTTTTCGGCTTTTCTGAACCACTGGTCGCTGTCTTGCGCCCTGGAAATGAATCCCGCAGGTATTGTTATCGTGTCATTAGCTTTCAGTCCGGCATAAGAGTACAGAACGGAGGGGAAACTCCTGCTAAAGTCTTCCATAGTCAGTCCGCATCTTCCGATGGCTTCTATGGCATTTTCTGCGGCAGTCCTGACGCTTTCGGTGAACCTGTTTGTCACGTCCTGGCATAATTTCCTGATTTTCTGCAGATTGTCATATGAATATACAAAGCTTTCATCGATGTCGCCTCTTTCTGCGGCTTCCCTGTATGCATCGGATTTCACTCTGAGTGCCATCTCTCTCAGAGCTTTGTCTATGTTGTATCTTTCACCTCTTTCCACCTGCTCTATAGCGCAGTCTGTCAGCCATTTGAGCAGTGCAGGGCTGTCTTCCGTCAGGGAATCGAGCATTCTGTCCACACTTTCGTTTATCAGCGTTTTCTTGTCCAGCTCCACCTGGTAGGAGGCAAACTGTCCTATTTCTTTCGTGAAAGCCTTGAGCGTCTGCTGGAAAAAGCGGTCTATGGTACTTATCGAAAAGGCTCCGTAATCGTGCAGGATACCGCACAGCAGCTCCATCGCATATGCCTGAAGATCCTCCACCGTGATTTTCATCCCTTTCCGTCCGGGAAGTTCCCGGACAATGTCATCGGGATCCACATCTTTCATCTGCTCCGGTGTAAACAGGTCAGGTATGAACCACTTCAGGTAAGGTGATGCCATAGGCTCCGAAGACAGTGTGTAAAGTTCCTTCAATATCCTGTCTTTCATCTCGTCCGTGGCCTTGTTCGTGAATGTCACGGCGAGTATGTGCCGGTAAGGGAACCTTTCTTCTTTCCTGAACAGCAGGGTGATGTATTTTCTGGCGAGATTGAAGGTCTTTCCGGATCCCGCAGATGCTTTCATAATCTGTATCATCGTCCGCAGATGGTTTTAAAGTCACAGAATTCGCATACGCTTACGTCATCCGTCAAGTCGAACGGCACCGCAGGGTCTGTCAGTTCCGCGAACAGGTCTCCGAGTCTGGCATCCATCGCGGAAACGAATGACGGCACTATGGGATGAAGCTCCGGGAGCGCCGAAAAAATGCCGGTGGTAGAGTAGACACAGTTTCCGAGCCCGTATCCCTCGACGGATTCGTCTTCCATCATCAGCTTGTCGTAGATGTAGAGCTGCAGGGCTATTTTCGGCCTTTTCGAGTTGTCCTGGCCGAACACGGCATCGGCTATGCTTTCCGCATTCCTTTCATTTATCTTCACGTCGTTATCCTGGACTTTCCCGGTCTTGTAGTCCACTATCCGGGCAATTCCGTCTGAGAAACTGTCCACACGGTCGATTTTGCCCTTGAGCCTGAAACCTTGGAATTCGGTGCGGCAATTCTTTTCGAGACCGATGATGCGGAAGCTCTTCCGTCCGGAATGCTCCAGAAGCTCCAAGTCTACAGACAGTGTCTTGATGACGTAGCGCACTATCACATCTGAAATCACCAGATTCCTGCCGGAAATTTCGAGGGTGTGCATCTCCCTCATAATTACCTGGCGCACTTTTTCCCGGATGGCGCCGCTCCTTCTTATCCAGGACTGCAGGTAATCTGCATCTATTTCCCTGAGCGGGACGTTATGCGAAGCCGTACGCGCCCATTCGACGGCCGGAAGCGTACTTGCCATTGCCTGTTCCCCGAGGTAGAGGCATTGCATAATTTCGTGGAAGACCGTGCCGAACAGTCCGGCATCCATTACTTCGGCCACATCATCAGTGTTGGCCAACCCCTTTATGTAGTGGTAATAGAATTTCGCACGGCACGACAGGTATTCCTGCAGCGAGGTGGCAGAGTAGACCAGTTCCCTGATACGTGCTATGTCTTCTTCCGTTTTCGGTATCGCAGTGCCGGTTTCGGAGCCGGAAAGGGATGCTCCTGCGACATATTGGCGTACCGGAATGTTGAAGTGGTATTTCAGCTGCCTGATATAGCGGCTTTCCTCTCCGGACTTGAGGCCTTCCGTGCGTGAGTCGTACAGTATCCATACATTCCTTGCCCTGGAAATCATCCTGTAGAAGTAGTAGGCCCAGACGGCGTCCTGGTATTCATATGTCGGCAGGCCGAACCCGCGCCGCAGTTCGGGCGGAATGAAAGACGAGGAAACGCTTCTGCGCGGGAATATCCCTTCGTTGGCAGACAGGATGACTATGTTGTCGAAGTCCAACGCCCTGGTTTCGAGCGGTCCCATTATCTGCAGGCCCTGCAACGGCTCGCCCTTGAACGGTACGGATACAGGCGCAAGTATCTGGCGGAGTATCCTGATGTAGGTCTGCGGCCTGACCGGCAGGGGAGTCCTGCGCAGGATGGATACCGTCCTGTAGTATTCCAGGGCGAATTCGATTTCCACCTTGTCGGCCCTGCTGCTCCTGAGTGCGTTTATGCTCATACCGATGACTTCCAGCAGATAATCTGCGAATTTTTCCGTAGTTTCCCTGTCATACGATGTCCTGTCCGTGATGACAGGCTGGAATATGGCTGAAAAGATTCCGTCGTCCTGAAGTTCTTCTACCGGTATGTAAATCTGCGACAGGCTTTTGACGGCATCGGCTTTTTCTTCACCCCGTTTGCCTGCGGCCATACGGAAAATGCTGTCCGAGAACAGGGTGCGTACCGGCTTGTGGTAAAAGTACAGTTTCCCGCCTTTCTGCCGCAGATTCATCTGGACTTCTGCCACAATGTCCATAAACTGATAGAACGCGCTTGATGTCATAGGGTATCCCATAGTCACGTTTATATCCCGGATTTCGGGAGGGATGGAGTTCAGTACGCTCATCAGCAGTGATTCATCTGGCAGCACCACCGCGCAGTCGGCAGTTTTTTCTTCCGGTTTTCCTCTGAGAATGCCGACCTTTGAGAGGTCTCCTCCAGTGCAGGAGTCTGCTATTTCCCGGAAAATGCGCGGGAGCTGTTTTGCCTGACCGACAGACGAGGGGACGCTGATTACGTTGATCTGCGGGATGGCTGCATTGTCATTGCCGAGGGCGAACGCCTGAGGGAATTCGGAGATATTTTCCTTCATAAAGAAGGAGGATTTGTTGTATCTGTCACGTATCATTTCTCCTGACCAGTCCCAGCAGAATTCCGCCATTCCGGCCTGTTTCATTTTTTTCAGCACGGTCTTTTCGCATTCGTTGAGGGCATTCAGCCCGCAGAATACGAATTTGTCAGTATAGCGGAAGATTTGGCTCAGGATACTTTCTGCTCCCTCGCTCACAAACCGCTCGGCAACGCCTCTGTACACCATCCCCTCATATGCCATATTCTTTTTTGCCAATGTTTTCCGGAATTCAGAGTACATCGGGTACAGTATGTTCCATATCTGGAGGAACCGTTCCTTTATACAGGGGTTTTCAGAGTCCAGGTCTACGGTAAGGCGGCCTTTTCCGTCGCTGAAATGGCCGACGAAGGCTTCTATGGCTTTCCTTTGCCTGTCCGAAAGGTATGTATAGGAGTCCTGGATGTTTTTCAGATCGGCAATATTGGCGTATAGCCGGGAGGCATCGGCGAGGTACTTGTCCGTGTCGTTGAAGTCCGCGATGAGGATATAGCCCCAGAAAATGAATTCGTCCAGAGGCTCGGCTCTGGAGAAAAGCGAGGAGTAGATGCCGTAGAGTTCAAGTAGCAGGGAGACCCTGTCCGTCGGGACGATGTCGTATATCCTGTAGATGAAGTCGTTTATGGTGTACGTTTCAGGTGCCAGCAGCGGGGTGACGGCTTCTCCTTCTGCGTTTTTCCCGGCTACGATATCGGAAAGGTACTTCAGGAAAAAGACCTCTGAACGTCTGTTGGGAAATATGAAGCATATGTTCTCGATATTTCCCTGTCCGTAATAGTGCTCCGCAACTTGTTTCAGAAATGGGGTCATCATAGATTCCGCGCTGTTTTCCCCCAAAGTTAATCAGAAAAACGCATTTATACGAAAAAGGGAAGCCAAAAGGAACTTTTGACCCCCCCCAAAAAAAACTTCCGTCTTTATGCTAAAGAATATCTGTCAGGCAATTATTTCTTGAAATACCTGTTGTATAGACCCTGGAATCCTGCTCCGTGGCGGGCCTCATCCTTGCACATTTCGTGCACTGTGTCGTGGATGGCGTCAAGGTTCTGTGCCTTTGCCAGTTTGGCAATGCGGAGCTTGTCTTCGCAGGCTCCGGCTTCAGCTTCCATCCTCTTCCTGACATTGGTCTCGGTATCCCATACCACTTCTCCGAGAAGTTCGGCAAATCTTGAAGCGTGATCAGCCTCTTCGAAAGCATATCTCTTGAATGCCTCGGCGATTTCAGGGTAGCCTTCCCTGTCCGCCTGACGGCTCATAGCCAGATACATACCGACTTCGGAGCATTCTCCTGCGAAATGGTCCCTGAGTCCCTGGAGTATTTCAGGATCAACGCCCTTTGCTACCCCTATCCTGTGTTCGTCAGCCCAGGATATTTCGCCTTCGGTTTCAGTCACTTCCACGAATTTGTCTGATTTTGCGTGGCATACAGGGCACTCTGCAGGTGCGGAATCGCCTTCATAAACATAGCCGCAAACAAGGCATCTGAATTTCTTTTTCATATTTGTTCCTTTTTAAAAGTTGTGTATTTAAATTTGAATTATTCAAAATTAATCTTCTGCAAAGATAATGCTTTTGCCGGAATTTCAAAAAAAATCTTCAGTGCCCTGCAACCGGATTATATGCTGAAATTGTGGTAATGAGGGCCGAAACGTTCGAAAGCGGCACGGTCCAGGGCTTCCCGGTCATCCGGATGGGCAATGCCGATAAGAAGTTTCGCCCGCTCCTGCATCGATTTGCCATAAAGGTCTACGGCTCCGTATTCCGTCACCACCCAGTGGAGATGTGCACGCGATGTCACTATTCCCGCCCCTTCGGCTACGACAGGGGCGATTTTGCTTATGCCTTTCTTCGTCCTGGACGGCATGGCGATAATGGCCTTGCCTCCGCGGGAAAGCGAGGCTCCGTATACGAAATCTATCTGTCCTCCGACTCCGGAATAGAACTTCGTGCCGATGGAATCGGCGCATACCTGTCCGGTGAGGTCTATCTGGACGGCCGAGTTGATGGCTACCATATCAGGATTCTGCGCGATGACATGAGGGTCGTTCGTGTAGCCTACGTCCATCATCGCCACCATAGGATTGTCATCTATGAAATCATAGCATTCCTTCGAACCGAGGAGGAATGTCGCCACGATTTTCCCCTTGTCCGTCACCTTGCGGGTCCCGTCGATCACTCCCTTGTCCACCAAATCCAGGACACCGTCGGCGAACATTTCGGTATGGATGCCGAGATGCCTGTGCCCGCCGAGCTGTGCCAGCACTGCATTCGGTATGGCTCCGATGCCCATCTGCAGGCAGGACCCGTCATCGATGAGTTCCGCGCAGTGTTTCCCGATGGCAGTCTCTATTTCATCCGGCTGACTGAAATGTCCCGGTACGAGCGGGGTGTCGTCTTCCACGAAGATATCTATCATATCCATCGGTATCATGGCCTGTCCCCAGGCACGCGGTACGTTCCTGTTTACGACGGCTATGACAGTCTTGGCGCATTCTATGGCAGCCAGGGTGGCATCCACGGAAGTCCCGAGGGAGACATAGCCGTGCTTGTCTGGAGGGCATACCTGAATCATGGCCACGTCGCAGGGGAGGGCGCCGCATCTGTACAGTTTCTGTGTTTCTCCGAGAAAAACGGGGATGTAGTCGGAATATCCCTCCTGTACGCTCCTGCGGACGTTGGCTCCTATGAAAAAGCCCTGATGGAAGAATATGCCTTCGAATTTCGGGTCGGCATACGGCGCCGGACCTTCGGTATGGAGGTGGTGTATCTTCACATCCTTCAGTTCTCCGGCTTCGCCTCTGCGGCACATGGCCTCGATAAGGAGCCTCGGTGCGCTCGCCACGCTGCTCAGATGTACGTGGTCTCCGGATTTTATGACTTTTACCGCCTCGTCCGCCGGGACGAAATGGATTTCGTGATGGTGGTTCATAATGTAAGTTCGTTTTACAAACTTACAAAAGTAATATTTTAGATATTTTATTCCTATTTTTGCAGCGCAAAATTTTTCATTGCAAAATTTTATCGGGATGAAAACAAGACAGGAAAAACTGGAAGCTTTCGGCAGAATACTCGATGTTCTGGATGAACTGCGCGTGAAATGCCCGTGGGACAGGGCACAGACCACGGAATCCCTCAGGCCTCAGACCATAGAGGAAACATACGAACTGAGCGATGCCATACTGAAAAAGGACGAGGCCAATATCTCGAAAGAACTCGGTGATGTCCTGCTGCACGTCCTTTTCTATGCCAAGATAGGGGAGGAGAACGGCACATACGACATAGTGGATGTCATCGACAATCTCTGCGACAAGCTTATATACCGTCATCCTCATGTATTTTCCACCACTCAGGTAGCCGATGCCGCCGAGGTGGTGAGAAACTGGGAACAGCTGAAACTGAAGGAAAAGGACGGGAACAAAAGGGTGCTTTCGGGCGTGCCTGAAACTCTGCCGCCCCTGCTGAAAGCCTACAGGATGCAGGACAAGGCCCGCGGAGTCGGTTTCGACTGGGAGGAGAAATCCCAGGTTTGGGACAAGGTCGCCGAGGAACTCGGAGAATTCAGGGCCGAACTCAGGTCGATGGAGGATTCCGACAACGATGCAGGCAGGGCCGCCGCCCGTGAAAGGGCGGAGGGCGAACTCGGCGACTATCTCTTCGCCATCGTGAATGCTGCACGTCTGTACGGTCTGAATCCCGACACCGCTCTTGAGAAGACCTGTCATAAATTCAGGCAGAGATTCACATACCTTGAGGAGCATACCATCAGGCAGGGCCGGAATCTGAAGGATATGACACTTGCCGAGATGGATGCCATCTGGGACGAGGCGAAGGCCAAGGGTCTTTAGATCATCGCGACTGGAAATCCATATGGCAGATTCACGGGAGAATATGGCAGCGGAAGCGGCTGCAGTAAAAAACACGGACTGGAGGGAGCGTACGGAACTGCTGATAGGTCCCGACGGCCTCGCGAGACTCGCTTCTTCTGCGGTAGCGGTAGTGGGGGCCGGGGGTGTCGGCGGTTTTGCCGCCGAAATGATAGCCCGCGCCGGTGTGGGGAGGATGATTGTTGTCGACAGCGACGTTGTCTCGGTCACGAACAGGAACAGGCAGCTTCTGGCATTGGACTCGACTGTCGGCAGGCTTAAGAGCGAGGTATTGGCCGACAGGCTCAGAGACATAAATCCCGACATTGTCCTGAAGGTCATATCCGAGTATATGGAGGCGGATGCCGTGGAGGCATTGCTGGGGCGGGAGAAGATAGATGTCGTGGTGGACGCGATCGACACCATTGCCCCCAAACTGGCCTTGATTAAATATTGCCTCGACAGAGGGATACCCGTGGTGTCGTCTATGGGGGCCGGGGCGAAAACGGATGCGACGAAGGTCAGGATTGCGGATATTTCGAAGACTTTCAACTGTCCGCTGGCTTTCATTGTCAGGAAAAGGCTGCGCAGGATGGGTATCAGGAGAGGCGTGACGGCGGTGTTTTCGGAGGAATTGCCCGACAGGGAAGCCTTCGTAGTCTGCGACGAGAAGAACAAGAAGTCCAATGCCGGGACCATTTCCTATCTTCCTGCCGTTTTCGGATGCGTCTGTGCCCAGGCCGCCATTTCCGCCCTGCTTGGGAAGTAGCGGGAATTTTATTAATTTTGCAGGATTCAGATAATGACAGCCTCCTTTCAGGAGACAATATTGACGAAAAATACCGATATGTCCGATTACAAAGTAGTTGAGGTGAAATCCGGAAGGGATCTGAAGAAATTCATCAGGTTCCCGGAGGAACTGTACAGGGACTGCCCGCAGTATGTCCCCGCCCTGAGATCCGACCAGAAGAAGTCGCTGACGAAAGTCCCGTCGCTGGAATACTGCACGCACAGAATGTGGATGGTTATGGACGGAAAAAGGGTAGTCGGACGGATATGCGGGATGATAAACCCTTTGTACAACGAAAGATATTCGAAGAAGAGGGCCCGCTTCGGCTGGTTCGACACCATAAACGATATCGATGCGGCACGCCTGCTGCTCGGGACTGCAGAGGACTGGGCCAGGTCTCAGGGAATGACGGAGATTCACGGGCCTCTCTACTACAACACTCTCGGGAAACAGGGGATGCTGGTGGAAGGATATGAGAATACGCCTCCGTTCAACTGTCTGTACAATTTCCCTTACTACAACGACCTGGTGACCGCGCTCGGCTACGTAAAGGAATGCGACTGGGTGCAGTACAAGCTCAGGGCCGACCAGCCGCTTCCGGACAAGATGATGGCCATAGCGGACCGTCTGAAGGACAGATACAGCCTCGTGGAGGGGGATGTGGACAAACTGAAGCACGACAAGGCCCTCGTCAGGGAATTCTTCCGGATATACAATGAAAGTTTTTCGGAGACTGTCTATAACTTCATTCCTTTTACCGACAAGGAGATAGAGGAGGAAGCCGCACAGACGATAGGGTTGCTGGACAGCAGGCTCTGCTGTTTCCTGATGGATGCCGAAGGAGAGATAGCCGCGTTCGGAGTTTCTTTCCCGTCGATTTCCGGGGCTCTGTGTAAGGCCCGCGGGTCGATGTTCCCTTTCGGATGGATTCATTTCCTGAAGGCCCTGAAAAAATTCGATACAGTGGATCTGATGATAAACGGGGCTGCACCGAAGTGGCAGAATACCGGCGTGTCCGCCGTGTACCACAATATCATGTCCCGCAAGTACCGTGCGGCCGGAGTGAAGTGGGCCATAACGAATCCGCAGATAGATACGAATTCGGCTTCTTTCGTCTGGGAAAAATACGAACACGAACTGTATATGCGCCGCCGCTGCTATGTCAAGTCTCTCTGACGGCGGATGATGCGGCATAAATGGATATAGGAAAATAAGAAATCGAGAATATATGGCAGAAAATTCTTTGCTGGAGAAGGTGATGGGCCTTCAGGACAAATACAGTGAACTGCAGAAGCAGCTTTCCGATCCGGAAGTGATTTCGGATATGAAGAAGTACGTGCAGCTGAACAAGGAATTCAAGGAACTCGCGCCGATTATCGCTGCGGGAAACGAATACAGGAAAATGGTGGAAGACTACGATTCCGCGAAGGAGATACTTGCGACCGAGAAGGATGAGGAGCTTCGGGAGATGGCGAAGGAGGAAATCTCGGATATCGAACAGAGGATGCCTGCTGCGGAAGAGAATATAAAGCTTCTGCTGATTCCTGCGGACCCGCAGGACAGCAAGAACGCCATTCTGGAAATCCGAGGCGGAACAGGAGGTGACGAGGCGGCCATTTTTGCGGGAGACCTTTTCAGGATGTATTCGAAGTATGCCGAGAAGAAAGGCTGGAAGATGGAGGTGACGAACCAGTCGGAAGGCGCTGCAGGAGGTTTCAAGGAAATCGTCTGCAAGATTTCCGGCGACCATGTCTACGGTACCCTGAAATACGAGTCGGGAGTGCACCGCGTGCAGCGTGTGCCTCAGACGGAGACGCAGGGCCGTGTCCATACTTCGGCGGCTTCCGTGGCCGTGCTGCCTGAGGCGGACGAGTTCGACATAGAACTGAATATGAACGATATCCGGAAGGATACATTCTGCTCTTCGGGTCCTGGAGGACAGTCCGTGAACACGACGTATTCGGCCATCAGGCTTACGCATATCCCGTCGGGTATCGTGGTACAGTGCCAGGACGAGTAGTCGCAGCTGAAGAACTTCGACAAGGCTCTCGCCGAGCTCCGTACGAGGCTCTACAATATGGAGTACGAGAAGTATCTGAATGAAATCTCGGCCAAGCGCAAGACTATGGTTTCCACCGGTGACCGCTCCGCGAAAATCCGGACGTACAATTATCCCCAGTCCCGTGTGACCGACCACCGTATAAACTATACTATGTACAATCTCCCTGTCTTTATGGACGGCGAGATCCAGGAGGTCATCGACCAGCTTCAGGTAGCGGAAAACGCCGAAAGGCTGAAGGCGGCTGCGGAATAATCAGTTTTTATACCGGCTTGAGAACAAATGAGTTGGTGATTGTGTGTCGTCCATATTTCCGCAATGAATCGACCAAATCCCGTGGCTCTGCTGTGTTTTGCAACTGTGCATTGCTTGGAATCCTTGATGCAAAGAATGGCCAGAGTTCTACCGACTCATATACTTTGTTTTTCGTCGGGAAGTTTACCAGAGGAAGTATCGTTTTCTGGCTGATGAAATCGGCAGAGTATGAGAAATGCCACTTACCATCGAAGAACGAAAGTTCTCCGACCAGCAGGTTTCTGTAGAGAAGACGGAAACTGCTCTTACGATCATCATCGAAAGAGAAACGGTTATCGTCTGAACGCCAGAAAAGTGATCGAATAATCTTTTTCATTCTATTATACTCATTATCTCGTTATATCGATGTTCCAGACACAACTTTATCATCTGAATCCTTTCGGGACTAAGCATTTTGGAAAATTCAGAGTCTATTGTTCGGAACATCTTTGCCGTATCACACCGCAAAAATAGTGCTTTTATTTCTTTTTTTGATAGGTAGAACTCATTTTCGTAAATTTTTGAGAGTAATTTGAAATGATTTATGTCGTTTACCCCATCCCATCCTATTTTGGGGCGTGAACCTTTGCAGTATTTCTTGATGTATGCTTCCGGATTGTTATTCAGTTTTCTACGAAGGCTTTCATCGTCGTTATTCCAGAACAATCCTCTTGCTGTATCGTAGATTGGTGAGAATCTTGGCCTGAAGGATTGTGTGATGGATCGTATTATAGCCCAGTTGTAGAAATGCCTGTCGTTATTTCCAACCAATATGTCGAAGAGAAGCATCTTGACAAATTCTTTCATTATGTTGTCCTTTTCGTAAAGGAATTGATACTCAATGGATTTCTCTACGAATTGAAGTGTAAATACTTCTCTCGCCCGCTGTTCTTCTTCAATTTTTTCCACAAAATCCCGATCACCTACATATCCTGCGAATATATCCGCTCCGTGTACGAGTTCTTCATCTCCGTTCTCATTGAGAAAGTATTTGCTAAGGAAGCGCAACTGACCGCCAATGACTGCAAGCGAAGATTCGGCCATTTCAAGACCAAACACCTCTCCCAGTCTGCAAAGAAGTCTTTCTGTTATGGATTCTGATGGATACCATTTATGCCCCGTCTTTGCTATATAAAGCGGCCATTTGTTCTGATGATACTTCTTGTAATTGTTATCCTTTGAGTAATTATATATTCTTATAAGCGCTTTAGGCGCATCTCCGATTACTGTAAATCCTTTCAGAAGAAAATAGTTATTGGGTTTGATGACAGGAACTCCTTTGAGTGTATTCTTGCCGGAATATCTTTCTATATGGTGTTGAGGTATAGGCATAGTTTCATAGGTTTTTCAATCGCTAATTTAGGTGATTTATATCAAATATCAACGAAAATTGCACGACTGAGAATTAAAAGCGAAATTTGGGATTCAATACTCCATGAGTGTTGTCCGTTTGTCGGAAATGTTTTCTATCTTTGTGGATGTCGGTCAACCGGCATTACATACTGATGAAAGTGTTTTCGCACTGTATGCTACGTCTTTTTCTGACTGGGTTTTCCACAACCTTCTATAAAACAGACGGAATCGGCTCCACACTTTCGCTTTATATACTAACCACCGGAGTCCAGGAGTCGTTCCGGATTACCTTATCCTTTATGAAATTTCGCATATTTCTTCTTGTGATTTTAAGTATAATCACTATCGGATGCCAGGAAGACTATGACGAGCGTTTGGAAGATCTCGAAGACAGGGTTTCGAAATTAGAAGAGATTTGTAAAGAAACCAATGCTAATTTGGCTGCATTACAGACAATTGTAACTGCTCTTCAAGAACAGATTTCAATAACACAGGTCGAACAACTCTCTGACGGATATACAATTCATTTTTCCGACGGAACTTCCGCTACGATAAAAGACGGCAAGGATACTGATTCTGTGCCGGTGTTCGGTGTAAAGAAAGATGTTGACGGAATATATTACTGGACTCTTGACGGGGAATGGCTGAAAGACGAGAAAGGAAACAAGGTCAGAGCGCAAGGAGATAAAGGGGAACAAGGGGAGACCGGGTCTGCCGGAATTACTCCGCAACTGAAAATAGAAAACGATTATTGGTTCGTATCCTATGATAACGGGGAAACATGGTCGCAGTTAGGGAAAGCAATAGGAGAGAATGGCTCTGACTGTATTTTTAAGTCAGTGCTCGAAGATGAGGACAATGTCTACTTCATATTATCAGATGATACAATCATTGCTATCCCTAAAATAAACAAGGGAGATACAGAAGAGGGTGGACTTCCGGAACTGGAGGAGACTGATGATGTCTGTGAACAGATGGACGACATCAATTTCATGGCATATTGTTATGAGAATTTTGATGTGAATAAAGACTCCCGGGTTTCTATGGCAGAGGCAAATGCCGTGAAAATCATCGAGTGCAATACAGCACAATCTTTCAAAGGAATCGAATATTTTACAAATCTTGAAAGTTTCAAGTCTTCATCTGTAGAAACGGTAGATTTCAGCTATAACACGAATCTGACTGCGTTGTCTTGTGCGGGAGCTCCTGTGACTGTTTTGGACTTGAGTCATAATACTATGCTCTCCACCATTAATATAGAAAATTGTACAAATCTTGTAGAATTATTATTTGCCGATGATGCCCCCTTATCGCTTTTGTCAAGAAGCAATACCGAAGGCTGTAAGGCGTTGGAAACAGTGTCTTTGCCTGACAACTGTAATATTGGGGAACAAGCGTTTTATAAAAGCAACAATCTTAAAAAAATAAAATTTCCTGCAAATCTGACCAGCATCGGAGAGGGGGCGTTCTCTTATTGTGATGGACTTACGTCAGTGACTTTTCCTGCAAGTCTGACCAGCATCGGAGCGTCTGCGTTCTCTTATTGTGGCAGACTTACGTCAGTGACTTTTCCGGAAAGTCTGACCAGCATCGGAGAGTCGGTGTTCTCTTATTGTAAAGGACTTACGTCAGTGACTTTTCCGGAAAGTCTGCGCAGTATCGGAGAGGCTGCGTTCTCTTATTGCGAAGGACTTACGACAGTGACTTTTCCGAAAAGTCTGCACAGCATCGGAGAGGCTGCGTTCTCTTATTGCGAAGGACTTACGTCAGTGACTTTTAATTCTACTATAAGCTGCGGCAGATATGCTTTCAGAGGATGCAAATGCAAATTTTACGGTTATGGAGTTACATCAGATAATATGATGTATGCACCAAATCACACATTAGACTGTGTTTCACCGTTGATTAACAAAGATATTATAATCCCTTCAGGTGTGACCAGTATAGGATCGTACGCACTCTCTAATTGTGAAGAACTTACGTCAGTGACTTTTCCAGAAAGTCTGACAAACATCGGAGACTATGCGTTCTATTATTGTATTTAGAAGCGTAGAACAACCAAAAACAATCAGAAATATCCAAACATAAACATTTAATTATCAGTACATTCTAAAAATTAACACTTTTCGGCTGCTTTTTGATGCTTCCCAAATTTCCACAT
>CALVBH010000035.1 GCA_944325765.1 uncultured Bacteroidales bacterium | reverse complement strand
ACGAGGCCGTGCGTCCTACCGGTCTGTGCAGGACATATCCTAACCTTATCGGCAACGAGTCCGCCAGAGGCACTGAATATCAGGCATTCGGTGGTACGAAGCCTCATCACGTGACCCTGCTTCCGTTTACCCGTCTTCAGGGAGGTCCGATGGACTATACTCCAGGCATATTTATGATGGATGTGGAAAAGCTGAATCCGGACAACCACTCTCACGTGAATTCGACCATAGCCAACCAGCTTGCCCTGTATGTGGTGCTATATTCGCCGCTGCAGATGGCAGCCGACCTGCCGGAGCATTATGAGGCGCATATGGATGCGTTCCAGTTCATAAAGGATGTGGCGGTGGACTGGTCCGAGAGCCGGTATCTTCTGGCCGAGCCTGGAGATTATATCGTGGTTGCCCGCAAGGCTAAAGCTGCGGCAGGCGGGACTCGGGATGCTTCCGGCGCGGCCCCTCTGTGGTTCATCGGCGGCGTGACGGATGAAAATGCCAGGACGGCGGAGTTCTCCCTGGATTTCCTTGAGTCTGGAAAGAAGTATGAAGCGACAGTCTATGCCGATGCAAAGGATGCCGATTACAGGACGAATGCCGAGGCGTATGACATTTCTGTGAAGAAGGTGACGTCAAAGTCGAAGATGAAGCTGCATATGGCTCCGGGAGGAGGTTTTGCAATCTCTATCCGTGAGTTGTAGCGGCGGCCATTTCCCGGTTACACCGCTGCAAGAGCGGCAGCATTCATCTGGATAGAAGCAGGATGGAGGATCATCTGCTTTTAAGACGACAGTATTGCCGAGGCGCAGCGTGATTGTAAACGAAGTTTAACATAAATAAACATATTATGAAACGTACTGAATTGAAAGAAAAAGTCTATGTCTCTCCGGCAGTGTCCGTGGAAGACATAGCAGTCGAGAACGGGTTTGCCGCCAGCCCTGGCACTGGCAATACCCAGGATTTGTTTGATGACCCCGAGACAATCGGCTGGGGTGATTAAGTTTAACCTGAAAAGAACTTGTGACGATGAAAAAGTTTTTATTTGTGCCTGTGCTGGCATTGGCGGCAGCCGCAACATTCAGCTGCAGCAAGAACATCACCGGGAATGACGGAGAAAACATTTCCGGTGATAAGGAGGTCATCGTATTTCCAGAGCCTCAGATTGAGATAGATGCGGTCTCTGCCGGGACAAAGACCACTCTTGAAGGCTCCAGCATCAACTGGGAAAATATCGAGTACATATCCCTGTTCAACGCGGACGGAAACAGCACTTGGACATACGAGCTTACGGCCGGAGCAGGGACGACTTCAGCCACATTCACTGCGCAGGGCGAGCCGCAGACCGGCTTCACGTATGCAATATATCCGCAGAACAGCAATGTGCCGTCAGGAGCCGCAATATCCGCAAGCCTTGCGACCGAACAGACATATTCCGAAGACGGATTCCCGACACTGTATCCTATGGGAGCAAAGACGGAAGACGGGAAGACATTCGTGTTCGAGAACCTTGCCACCGTGCTCAGACTTCCTTTGAAGGGGACCGGGACAATAGCTTCCATTACCATCGAGTCTGTGGGCGGTGAGCCGCTTGCAGGTGCCGCCACAGTCGATTTCAGCGGTGACACCCCTGTAATGACAGCCGCCGAAGGTGCTTCCGCTTCCGTGACTTTGAACTGCAGCGATTTATGGCCTTCTATAAATGAAAGCGAGCCAGTGTATTTCAACTTCATCCTCTTCCCGGGCAGCTACAGCCAGGGGTTCAGGTTCACAATCAATGAAAGCAACGGCAACTCCACCACAGCGACCACAGGGACGTCCCCAATCGAGCTTGTCGCCGGGTCATTCAAGAATTTTGACTCTCCTCTTACAATCGACACCCCTCAGGGATGGAATATCTTCGGGACAATCGCAGACAATTCGTATATCGAACTTACGGGCGGTCACGGAACATATTTCTGCAGCAATGTCATCGCTTCCGAAGGCCATAATGAATTCAATATACGGTATGCAGAAGACGAGTCTCAGATATTCGGCATCGGATATGACAAGCAGACTACCCCTGTCCCGGAACTGACAGCATACGGATTATATCAAGGGCAGGACGGGAAACTTACCCTTACACCAAGCGAAACAGGATATGATATTTATTTCATTGAAGACAATAAGGATGTAATCGTAACGAAAACAGGAACGCCAGCATTCTGTGTGATAGGTAATATTAATGGAACTGCTTATGATACTGATATCCCGATGGTTGTCAAAAACGGTTATCTTGTTGCAGAAAATATTGAATTCACAGGAAATAAATTTAAAATCAGAATAAAAGGAAAGTGGTATTATCAAGGCGGTGGTTATGACATTGGTTCCAGCTCTGTTACCGTCGGCGAGTCGTGTCAAGCCTGGAGCTATGACGGGACAAGCGACATAACCGTAACCGGAACAGTATCCGGTCAAAAATATGACATCTACCTTGATATGAAACGGCACGATCCTAACAATACAGCCGACAATATGACAGTCTGGGTAATGCCCGCAGGAGAAGTCCCGACTGAATGATTTCCCGAAACTTAACCTATCTTAAATAAATAATCCAGGGGTGATTCAAAAGAAATTTTGCGTCACCCCTTAACATTTCCCCCCCGGTTTCAATTAAACGTTTATTTCTTGAAAAAACGGATAAGTATTCTGTCCTTTGCGGAAGGATGTTGCCCTTGATTCGGGCAATATTGTAATTTTCAAATAATTCTGATAATTTTGTAATGCTATGCGAGAGAGCTACGTGAATGATGACGGAAAATGATCGCAGGAATGCTGTCGACTATGCCGGGAAGCTGTCTGTCGCGCAAAGGATGCTCGCTGCAGGTCTCGACCCTCATCTTTCTGCAATAAAAGCCTGATATAAGTTTTCGGTGTTTTCTCTTCTGTTATGCATCTGAAACGGGCAACGGATAAGTAGCTCCCTCAATCCATCCGAAATCTTGCGAGTTTTTTTTATCTTTGCCCAAGCCGAAATGAAAAGAGTTCTCGTCATATCCTATTATTGGCCGCCGGCGGGCGGTTCGGGAGTCCAGCGCTGGGTGAAATTCGCGAAATACCTTCCGGCCGAGGACTGGCAGCCCGTCATTTACACGCCGGAAAATCCGGAAATGACATCCGTAGACAGAAATCTGGAAAACGATGTCCCTCCCGAGGCGGAAGTCATAAGGACCAGGATTACGGAACCGTATTCCATCTACCGGGCTCTTACGGGCAGGAAGGAAGAAAAGGACGGGAACCAGACGGAAGTGAATCCGATAAGCGGAGGGAAAAAATCCCTTGTCCAGAAACTGTCCCTGTTCATAAGAGGAAATTTCTTCATCCCGGACCCGCGTTGCCTCTGGATAAGGCCTTCTGTCCGCTTCCTGAAAAAATATCTGAAAGAACACCCTGTGGACATCATCGTCAGCACGGGCCCTCCTCATTCCATGCACCTGATAGCTGCCGGCGTGGCGAAGACGACAGGCCTGCCATGGATAGCGGATTTCCGTGACCCGTGGACGAAAATGTTCTATTTCAAGCATCTCCCTCTGTCCGGATGGGCGCGTTACCGCCATCGGACCCTGGAAAAGAAAGTGCTGGATTCGGCATCCGCCATAGTGACGGTTACCGGGCCTCTCGAAAAGGAATTCAGGTCCATGACCGAGACTCCCGTATACTGCATCACGAACGGTTATGACGAGGCCGATTTCGATCAGATAGTAGAGCCTGACGGGTTTTTCAATATCGTACATACGGGGCTTTTTGCCGCCGGCGGAAATCCGGAAACCCTGTGGAAAGTCCTGTCGGACAAATGCTGTCGCGACAGGGAGTTCAAGCGCCTGCTGAGAATACGGCTGGTCGGGAAAACCGACAGGGAGATAGAAGAATCCGTCATTGCCGCCGGACTGGCGGAAAATATGAGAAACATAGGATATCAGACGCATCAGACTGCCGTGAGGGAACAGTTGGGAGCATCGGTGTTGCTGCTTCCGCAGAGGAAGGAGCCGGAGTACAGGGCGGTGCTTACGGGAAAGATTTTCGAGTATCTGGCTTCCGGTCATCCGGTGTTGGGCATAGGGATGACGGAGTGCGCGATGGCTGACGTCCTGGAGGAGAGCCGTTGCGGAAAGATGTTGGACTGGGATGACTGTGAGGGCATAGGGAAATTCGTGGACGAATGCTGGGAGAAATTCCTGGCTGACGATTTGGTTACGGACCCCCGGGATATCGCGAAATATTCGCGGCGGAACCTGACGGCTTCGATGGCCCGCCTGATGGAGAGCCTTATGGAATCCCGGAAATAGAATAGTTTATGAAAAACACACTGCTGAAAAAAGGTTTGTATGCAGCCGGCGTGGTCCTGCTGTTCATAGTCATATCATACTCTTTCGTTCCCGAAGTTCTGGGAGGGAAAATAGTGAACCAGTCCGATATCTCCGGATGGACCGGGATGACGAACGAGGTGGTCACCTACAATGCCGAACACCCGGAAGACCCGTCTTTATGGACGAATTCCATGTTCGGAGGCATGCCCACCATTTCGATGTACGGCATATTCAAGGGCGACTGGACGTCCTGGCTTTACGATTTCCTGCTCACCGGAGCGCGGCCGGCGACATATATCTTCATCGCCCTGCTGGGCGGCTTTCTTCTTATGCTCGCATTCGGGATACATCCGCTGCTCGCCGTAGGGGGAGCCATAGCCGTCGCTTTCTGCTCGTACAACATGCAGATAATCCAGGTCGGACACAACACCAAGATGCAGGCGATAGCCTACATGCCGTGGGTGCTTGCGGCGCTGGTCTTTACTTACAGGTCGGCATTGGCCGTGGCCGGAGAAAAGAAGGAGAGACTGCTGAAAACGCTTTTGGGGGCTGTCCTGTTCGCATTCGTGCTGAGTTTCCAGATCAAGGCCAACCATCCGCAGATTTCGTATTATCTGGCCATACTTGTCGTGGCCTATGTCATAGCGGTATTCGTCAAGATTCTGACCGACAAGGATAAAAAGAGGGAATTGGCCGGATTTTTCACGGCATCCGTCCTGCTCCTGCTCATCGGAGGGGCCGGTATATGCACGAACCTGAACAAGCTGCTTCCGACTTATGAATATGCGCAGTATTCTATGCGCGGAGGATCAGAGCTCGGACAGACGGAAGCCTCTGGCAGTGAAGGCCTGGAGCTGGACTATGCGACAGCCTGGTCATACGGTCTGGAGGAGACTCCGAACCTGCTGATACCCGATTTCAACGGAGGATCTTCATCCGGTGACCCGAAACTCAGGGATTCCAGCGTAAGGGACCTGCTGGTACAGGCGCGGCAGCCCGACATCGACGGGATAATGTCCCATCTGCCGCTTTACTGGGGTCCGCAGCCTTTTACGGCAGGACCGATGTATATGGGCGCGATTTCCATTTTCCTGTTCGTTCTGGGGCTTATCCTGCTGAAGGGCAAGGAAAAATGGTGGCTGGCGATATGTACCTTGCTTGCCGTCCTGCTGGCCTGGGGCAGTCATTTTATGTGGTTCACCAGGCTATGGTATGATTTGGCTCCGCTGTACAATAAATTCCGGACTGTATCTATGGCTTTGGTCATCCTCCAGGTTACCGTGCCGCTGCTCGGCTTCATGGCTTTGGACAGAATCTGGAAATCGGACACCTGGCAGTCGGCCGCGGAATCCCGGAGGGTGAAACAGGCTCTGTGGACGGCATACGGCATCACGGGAGGCGTATGTCTGCTCTTTGCCCTGTTCCCGTCTTTGGCCGGGACATTCTCCGGAAGTGCCGATGCCGGGATGCAGGATATTCTCGTGGAGGCCTTGAGGGAAGACAGGCGGGCTATGCTCGTAAAGGACGCAGTCCGCAGCTTCATATTCGTGACACTGGCGTTTTCCCTGATATTCTGGAGCCTGCGCGGTGCAGCAGGCAATGTCTCCGGCACAGGCAAACCGTTTGCGGGACAAAAATACGCCATCGCCGGCACCGCGATGGCCGTTCTGGTGCTTGCAGACTTGTGGGGTGTGGACAAGCGCTATCTCAATGCCGGGCATTTCGTAAGCCCGAGGGATTTTTCCTCGCAGTTCGATGCGCGGCCGGTGGACAGGATGATACTGGAAGACAAGACTCTGGACTACCGGGTCCTGGATTTGAGCGTAAATACATTCAACGATTCGCATACCAGCTACCGGCACAAATCCATAGGCGGTTACAGCCCGGCCAAAATCCAGAGATACCAGGATCTGATAGAACATTATCTGACGAAGGAAATCAACGATATCATACGGACGGTGAATTCTTCGGCCACGATAGGGGATGTGGAGGCGTCCCTGCCTGAAATCCCGGTGCTTTCGATGCTGAACACCAAATACATCATAGCAGGAGGAGAATATCCTCCGGTGGTGAACGGCAGGGCATTCGGAAACTGCTGGATAGTGAATTCAGCCGTGCCGGCAGCCACACCGGACGAAGAGATAGCGCTTCTGGGTTCTGCAGACCTGCGGAACAGTGCTGTCATAGGGAAAGATTTCGTCCGGGCTTGGGAAAAATTGGATTCTCTCAGCCGTCTTGCCAGGACCGATATGGCTCCGGCGGACTCGGTATGGATGACTTCGTATGAACCGAACGAGTTGAGGTACAGAAGCCGGCTGCACTCGGAACAAGCCGTGATTTTCAGCGAAATCTATTACCCGAAAGGATGGAAACTCACTGTCGACGGCCAGCCTGCGGAGATTTTCAGGGCAGACTGGATTCTCCGCGGAGCCTTCATCCCTGCCGGAGAACACGAAATCGTAATGCGTTTCGAACCGCAGTCCTACGAGACCGGCGCCGCAGTATCACGGGCTTCATCCATTACCCTTTATATCCTCCTTCTTCTCGCCTCCGCCGGACTCGTTTATGTCCGCAGGAAGTAGCGTAATTCAGGAAAAATCCGTATCTTTGAGGCAATGCCGGAGCGGTGCGGGGCCCCGACCGGTACTGCAATGACCGGCCCTGAAGGAACTTTATGGCAGGAGAGAAAATAGCGGAAACCCCGCTGATGAAACAATACTTTCAAGTAAAAGCACAGTATCCGGAAGCTGTGCTTCTTTTTCGTGTAGGAGATTTCTATGAAACCTTTGCCGACGACGCCCTTATAGCGAGCAAGGTCCTCGGCATCGTACTGACAAAACGCGCCAACGGGCAGAATGCGTCCGTTCCCCTGGCCGGCTTTCCCCACCATTCCATAGACGTTTATCTGCCGAAACTGGTCCGTGCCGGATACAAGGTCGCCGTCTGCGACCAGCTTGAAGACCCGAAACTCACCAGGAAGATAGTCAAACGCGGAGTGACCGAACTCGTGACTCCGGGCATCGCCTTCAATGACCAGCTTTTGGATCAGAAGGAAAACAACTTCCTCTGCGGCCTCTCATTCGACAGGGACAGGTGCGGAGCCGCGTTTCTCGATGTTTCTACCGGTTCTTTCAGGATAGCCGAAGGGTCGTTCGACTATATATCGACTCTTCTGTCGTCTTTCGCCCCGAAAGAGCTGGTCGTTCCGCGAAGTTACAGGAAAGGCATTCAGGAGCGTTTCGGGGACAGGTACTATATTTCCACCCTCGATGAATGGGCCTTCGTTTACGATTCCGCCGTCGAAAAACTGAAACGGCAGTTCAACGTCGATTCCCTGAAAGGCTTCGCCATCGACATTTTCCCTCTCGGAGTCGCTTCTGCGGGCGCATTGCTGGTCTATCTGGAGCAGACCAGGCATTCGGGTCTGCAGAATATCTGTTCCATTTCGCGTATCGATGAAAACGGATTCGTCTGGATGGACAGGTTCACTTTCCGGAATCTGGAAATATTCTCATCCGCGGCAGGCGGCGAGGGGGTTCCGCTTATATCCGTCATAGACAAATGTTCTTCTCCCATGGGAGCCCGCCTCCTTAGAAGTTGGCTCGCAATGCCGGTAATGGATATATCCGAACTCGAATCCCGCTACTCGGTGGTCCAGTACTTCACTGAATGTCAGGAGGATCTGGCAGCGGTCCAGCGGCATCTCTCCGATACGGGAGATCTGGAGCGCATCATAGCGCGGGCCGCCGCAGGCAAAATAACCCCGCGCGAGGTCATGCAGCTCAAGCGCGGACTCGAACAGACGGCCCCGGTCATCGCACTCTGCTCCGGAAAAGGCGTGCAGGCACTGGACGATATGGCGGGAGGGCTTGACCATTGCTCCGGACTTCTGGAAACATTGTCGCGGACCATGTCCGCCGATCCGGCCGCAGCGATAGGGAAGGGAGACGTCATTGCCGCAGGCGTGGATGAAGAACTGGATTCTCTGAGAAATCTGGCTCTTCACGCGAAGGACATACTGGCCGGAATTCAGCAGAGGGAAATAGAGCGTACAGGGATTACTTCCCTGAAAATCAGCTACAATTCCGTTTTCGGATACTACCTCGAAGTCAGGAATGCACATAAGGACAGGGTGCCGGAAGACTGGATAAGGAAGCAGACATTGGTGAACGCCGAGAGGTATATAACCGCCGAACTGAAGGAATACGAGGAGAAAATCCTGGGGGCGGAGCAGCGGATTTATGAAATCGAGGCACGCCTGTACGCGGAACTGGTGGACAGTATCCGGCAGAATATCGCTGCCATACAGTCGAACTGCCGTATTCTCGCCCGTATGGATGTTCTTGCAGGCTTCGCCGAACTCGCCGTGACGCACAATTATTGCCGCCCGGAAGTGAATGACGGATACACTATCGACATCCGTGCGGGACGACATCCGGTCATCGAAACCCTGATGCCTTCCGGAGAGGAGTTCATCCCGAACGATGTGATGCTCGACAACAAGACCCGGCAGATTATCATCCTGACAGGCCCGAACATGGCAGGAAAATCAGCCCTGCTCCGCCAGACCGCCCTTATCGTGCTGATGGCCCAGATAGGCTCTTTCGTCCCGGCCTCCGAAGCGCACATAGGCTACTGCGACAAGCTTTTCACCCGCGTGGGAGCATCAGACAACATCTCCCGGGGCGAGTCCACCTTTATGGTGGAAATGCTTGAAACATCTATGATCCTGCATAACCTTTCATCCCGCTCCCTGGTTCTTCTCGATGAGATAGGGCGTGGTACTTCTACCTATGACGGTATGTCCATAGCACGCGCGATAGTGGAATACATCCACGAATACGGCGAAGGCGCGAAAACCCTGTTCGCCACTCATTATCACGAGCTCAATGACCTCGAAACCATATATCCCCGCGTAAAAAACTTCCACATAGCCGTGAAAGAAGTAAACAAGCGTGTCATTTTCCTCCGCAAGCTCAAGGAAGGCGGAGTAGCCCACAGTTTCGGTATCCACGTGGCCCGTATGGCCGGTATGCCGTCTCAAGTCATCGACTCAGCCGAGCGTACCCTCGAATCACTCGAACACGGCGATAAAAAGACTGCCATGGCCCTCTCTCCTCTCAAGCCCCGCAACATCCCTCAGGGCCGTCTTGAAAGCGACGGTTCTCTCCAGCTTTCCTTTTTCCAGCTCGATGACCCCGTCCTCTCATCCCTTAAGGAAGATCTCGAATCTGCCGATTTGAATAATATGACGCCGATGCAGGCGTTTGATTTGCTTCGGTCTATGAAGGCCAAACTCGGTATCGGCGGCTGATAAAAGGCGGCCTGCTGCGTTGCCTTCAGGTCTCGTCCTCAGTCATTTACGGAAGTAAACTCCTGTCGGCCTCGCCTTTGGCGCCTTGCATCCCACCCCTTATCAGCCGCCGTCGTGGTGAAATAATAAAGGGCGGCCTGCTGCGTTGCCTTCAGGTCTCGGCCTCAGTCATTTACAACAGATTAGAATGAAAAGCGGAGACCGAGATTCATGTTGAAATTCAGAGGCTTGTCGGTATAGACCGACTGCACGTCCGCCCCGTTGTCGAAATGATAGGACACACCAGGTTCCACATAGATGCCGACAAGCCTGGTAATGCTGAACTGCAGGCCCGCCGATACCGCCACAGACCACTGGAGCGGACTGACCGTCAGCCTGTCGTTTTCGCTGTTCCGCACATCGCCGTTATGCACGAAATCGGATTTGACGCGGCCCCCTATACATTTCTCCATCATTCCTCCGGCCGACACATATACACGTATCCATCTGCTGTCGAGGAAACTGTAACCTATATTCAACGGAATCCCGAGATAATGCAGGGTCTGGCGCGAATCCACATAATAGCTGTCGCTGCCGGTCCTGATATCGGAAAGCAGCCAGGAATAAGTCAGCCCGCTCTCCACGCTCCACTTCGGCGCAAACTCCCAGGACGCCGTAATTCCTGCTCTTACAGGCATATAATGCCTCGCATCCGTCTTGACTTCTTCCGAAAAATTCATCGCCACGATACCGGCCAAAGAGTTCGACCCGTATTTGAGCGATGTTTGGGAAGCCGCGATTGCCACAGCGGGGCTGTATCCGGAATATCTTGAATTTCTGCCCGTTATCCCTGATGCATAAACATTCAGTGCAGGCCTTTTCCTCACCTCTTCTTTCCCCGCGTCAGCCAGCAGAATATCTTCCCAACCGTATGCCTGTCCTCTCTCAACATCTTCTTCCTTTTCCCCTGACGGGACAATGTCTTCGGCTGCCATCGATTCCGACGCCGTATCCGGTACTGTTTTCCCTGCCTCCGGAGCCGCATTCTCTGCCATCGTTCCCGACGCCGTCTCAGTGTCTGATTCTTTCATCGTCCCCGACGCCGTCTCAGTGTCTGATTCTTTCATCATCCCCGACGCCGTCTCAGTGTCTGATTCTTTCATCATCCCCGACGCCGTCTCAGTGTCTGATTCTTTCATCATCCCCGACGCCGTCTCCGTTTCGGGTAATGTCATAGTCCCTGGAGCCGGCACCTTTTCAGATGCCGTCTCAGGATATGCGTCTGTAACCTGCCCGGTCACTTCCGGTCCGGTCCATACGGTTTCCTCTCCGGTATCCGGCAAGGATTCCGTCAGAATGTTCGGGGAAATGCCGCTGCCGGCACCCGTCGTCACGAAGACACCTACGGCCACAGCCGCCGCTGCCGCCATACCGGCTATCGCCACGATGACAGCCATGCGCTTTCTCCCTGCGGATTCATTCCTTCCGCTGCCGGCCATTTCCGCATCGTATGCCGCAAATATGTCGTTCATCAGACCTTCCGGAGGCTGCTCCGAATAGTCCGACATCTTGTCCTTGAATTCTTTTTTCCAGTCTGTTTTTTCCATAATTCAGAGAGACGGATTTTTCAGGTCGGAAGATTTCCTGTATTCGTTTATCCATTTGGCGAGCAGGGCTTTGGCCCTGTGCAGCTGGGAGGCGGATGAATTTTCCCTGATGCCGAGCATAGCGGCGATTTCCTTATGGCTCATCTCCTCGAAGACATAAAGGTTGAAAATCGTCCTGTAGCCGTCAGGCAGTCTTTTTATCATATCCTGAATGACGGAAGCAGGGATATTTCCGGTCTGGAGATCTTCGTCGGGAGTATCGGGAACATCCGGCATACGGTCCATGGATACGCGGACGTCCTTTGCCGTCCGGCCTATGTATTTCAGGGCCTCGTTTACCGTGATTTTACGCATCCATGCCTTGAGAGAACCCTCTCCGCGGTACTGGAATCTGTCGAAGGACGAGAATATCTTTACGAAACTGTCCTGCAGGACGTCCTTCATAGAGTCGGGATCGGGAATATATCTCGAACAGACGGCAGTCAGATAACCCGAATAGAGACCGTACAGGTCTTTCATCGCCTCACGGTCTCCATTCTTGAGATTATATACAAGTCTCTGTTCAGAAGTGCTTTTCATTTACGTCGTTACGACTGCTATTCCGTGACGGTAGACCAGTCCTCGCGTGAACGGTAGTCGAATTTAACGGTCTTTTCCCCGCTGAATGAATCGAATTTGAGAGTCAGCTTGACGGTCTCTCCGTTCGTGTCCTGCAAATCTTTCAGACGGAAAGCCACTATGCCGTCGCCCCGGTAGTAGGCCCCGTCCCCATGTGCATTATGGGCGAAACGCACCTCGTAAGGGTCATCCGGATTTACATTGGTCAGCAGAGTCAGTTCATGCTTGATGTTGCTGTCGCTCCAGTTCGTGAAGAAATGAATCGTCAGATAACCGTCCTCTACGTTGGTCATCCAGTCGGCGTAGATTTCCACCGGATCTGTACCGTAATCCTCTGCCGTCATGCCTTTCAGTGCATTCTCTTCTCCGGAACCACCTGTATCCCCGGAACCCTCGGTGCCGTCAGAACCGTCGGAACCGGAATTTCCGCCGTCTTCATCTTCATCTGCAGACATATCTACCGGATTTTTGGTCAGGATTTTGTCTATCCAGTTCACTTTCACCGCAGAGCTGTATCCGGTCGGGTCCGAGCCTTCCGGAAATTCAGCTTTTTCATAATTCACGAACGCCCTGACTTCCTCGGAACCGAAAGGCAATGTCTGCCAGTCCGTCGGCAGGAGCTTTTCCTCGTCGTTCAGCTGGAAATAATGCCAGTCCGTTTCCCCGGAGGTCACGGGTTTCACCGTGACAATGGCAGAAGGCTGCAGAAGGCTGTAGTCGTAGTCATTGCCCTCGATGCAGGAATTCAATGATATTATTGCGATCGCAGCCGCGAGCGCCTTGAATGCTGTTCTTACAGAATTTTTCATATGTCTTGAATTTTTAACTGCAATCACTAAATCCCTTATTCCAGAAATCTTGCATCCTTATATAAAAATATTGACTACGGACTGTGCTCGGGATGGCATACAGGGCGTTGTGGAGAGGCGGTGACGGCGAGCACTGTTGACCCCCGACAGGGGGTTGTATTTCTGTGCGAGCGTCACCGCCTCTCCGCATCTCAGAATGACACGCTGCGAGCCAGCTTGTCCGCCAGAAGGACAAACGCCTCGCCGTCCGGGCGCGACGACAGGGCCACCGGTTCGCCCTCGTCACCAGACTCGCGGATCCCCTGTACCAGCGGAATCTGTCCGAGCAGAGGAATCCCGTACTTTTCAGCCATGCGCGCCCCTCCGTCCTTGCCGAAAATATAGTATCTGTTTTCCGGCAGTTCTTCCGGAGTGAACCACGCCATATTCTCTATCAGTCCGAGAATCGGCTTGTTTATACTCTCGTTGCGGAACATGTTCACGCCCTTTTCCACATCGGCCAGAGCCACGGCCTGAGGCGTGCTCACTATCACCGCGCCCGTGAGAGGAATGTCATGCACGAGACTGATATGGATGTCTCCCGTTCCCGGAGGCATATCGATGAGCAGAAAGTCCAGTTCCCCCCATCTTACCTGGAGAATCATCTGTTTCAGAGCATTGCAGGCCATCGGCCCTCTCCATATCAGGGCCTGTTCCGGCTTCGCGAAATATCCGATGGACATCCACTTCACCCCGTATTTTTCGAGAGGCATGATGACTTCCTTTTCACCGTCGCGGAACGCTTCCGGCATCTGTCCTTCGGTCCCGGTCATCTTCGGGACAGACGGTCCGTAGACATCGGCATCGGCCAGGCCGACTTTGTACCCGAGCCGTGCGAGAGCCACTGCGAGATTTACGGCCACGGTGGATTTGCCCACTCCTCCCTTGCCGGATGCCACTCCGATAATATGTTTTACGCCGGAGATTTCTTCCGTGCCGAGATTCAGTCCGACAGGCTTTTTGCCAGCATCCTTTACTACGGTCTTCACTTCCGCTTCCACTCCCGGGATATTCCTCACCAAAGCAGCCTTGGTGCTCCCTATAAGATATTCAGCCAAAGGGTCGCGGTGTTTCGGGAAAGCCAGAGTGACAGTCACCCTGTTCCCGTCGATGTCTATTTTTTCGACCATTCCCAGTTCCACGATGTTCTTGTCACCCTTGGCCGGGTGCTGGACTTCGTAGAGTATTTTGGTGATTTCGTTCGGTTTCATTTTGTATGGTTTTGTATCAGTCGGCGAAGTCCATTTCATCGAGAAGCCAGGACGCTCCGCCGAATTTGTCAATTATGAAAAGCACGTAACGGATATCCACATTGATGCAGCGCTGCAGTTCGGGTTCGAACATCACGTCACTGCTCATAGACTCCCAGTTCCCGTCGAACGCCAGACCTGTCAGATGTCCGTCGGCGTTGAGGACAGGACTGCCGGAATTCCCTCCGGTAATGTCATTGTTCGAGAGGAAAGCCACCGGCATTGTCCCATCGGGACGGGCATATCGTCCGAAATCACCAGCCTCGTACAGCTCTTTCAGCTTTTCCGGGACGACAAACTCCCAGTTGTCCGGGTCTTCCTTTTCCATTACTCCTGCCAGGGTCGTATAATATCTGTAATCCACGGCGTCGCGAGGGGAGTAGCCTTTTACAGTGCCGTAGGTCAGACGCATAGTGAAATTCGCGTCAGGATAGGACGGCTCGCCCTTTTTCCACTCCAACAGCCCGGCCGTCCAGGCTTTCCGCGCCTCGGACAGTTTCTTTTCACTGTGCATCATTCCGGGATATGAACTTACCATAGCCTTTTTTACCTGTTCGGACAGTTTCAGAGCAGGATCATTGTCGACAGCCTCCATGCCGCCCTCGCAGATGGCTGCGTACAGTTTTTCCGCAGAAGTGAAGATGCTTTCCTCATAAAGCGAATCAGTATAGGCCCGGAAGTCCATATCCGCGAAATCCGTTGTTTCCGAAAGGCCTTCCATCCAGAAGTCAGGGTCGGCATTCTCGCGGTAGAATTCCAGCATCGCCGCCGCTATCTTTCTGTCGGTGGAAGCGGAGTAGTCCTTATAGTCAGGCAGGACATTTGCGTATGCTATTTTCAGTACTTCGGCAGTATCTGTCAGTTCCGGGTCCTCGAGGAGTGATGTCACATAATTCCGCATCGAACTCGCTAAATTCGCCAAATCGATATTGTCTACCGATTCTCCCGCTACCGTATACTGCGTTATGGGTCTGATACGTTCTTCTATGCCTGCGGCAATGTCTTCGAGAGCCGTCCCGTAACGTTCCTGCCTGTCCTTTTTCTCTGCGACCCACTCGGAAAACGCCTTTTCTTCGGCTTCGGCCCGTTCTATGACGTCTAATTTCCCGAAGGCTATCTTCATGCCCTGCCATTTCTTCCATCCGTTCGATGAGTAGGCGTATTTGCTTGCATATTTGATTCTGATTTCAGGGTCGGCAAGCATATCCTCCATCATAATATCCTGGATAATCGTCCTTGCCGCGATTTTGATATCGTTTATCCTGAGCTGGAGCTTCAGTTCCGGTGATGTCTGGAATCTTGTGGTCCTGCCGGGATAGCCCATAATCATAGTGTAATCGCCTTCCGAAACGCCTCCGAGAGAGATTTTCAGATGATTTTTCGGCCTGTAGGGAATATTGTCCGGGGAATATGCAGCCGGATTCCCGTCTTTGTCCGCATAGATTCTGAAAATGGAGAAATCCCCCGTATGGCGCGGCCATTCCCAGTTGTCCGTGTCGGCTCCGAACTTGCCTATCGAAGAAGGCGGTGCTCCCACGAAACGGATATCGTTGAATTTCTTGTAGACAATGAGATAATACACGTTATGTTCATAGAAAGGGACGATGTAGGCGTGACAATGCGGATTCTCGGCCTCGGCCTTTTCTATCAGTCGTTCATAGACAGTCTCCTGAATGTAGTCGGAGATCATTGCCTCGCGGCCGGTGCTGTCTCTGTACATGCGCTCGGCTTTCTTCCTGGCGGAGTTGAATTCATCGGTCACGTCCTGCATATATTCCATGAAAGTGACGCTCAGCCCCTCTACCGGAAGTTCTTCGCTCCTGTTCATAGCCCAATACCCGTCCGCGAGGTAGTCATGCTCTACCGAACTGAGTTTCTGAATGCTGGCGTATCCGCAATGGTGGTTAGTCAGTATAAGCCCCTCGTCGGACACGACTTCTCCCGTGCATCCTCCGCCGAACTGGATTATGGCGTCCTTCAGGGACGAGTGGTTGATGTCGTAAATATCCTTTGCATCGAGCCTGCATCCGAGTTCCTGCATCCGGCCCTCGTTCATCTTTTCCAGCAGGGGAAGCAGCCACATCCCCTCATCCGCCTTTGCAGGCAGCAGCGCCAGAACTCCCGCCGCCATCAATGTCAATATCCTTTTTTTCATCATTCTAAAATTTCCAAATTCTGTGGCAATGTCATTTTTGCCGAACCTCAAAATTACGCAGAATCGCTGAGAATCCAAAATTATCCGTTATCCGTTGATTCCAATTCTTTCTCGATTTCTTCAATTGTAGGCAGACTACCACGGAAATCTTTCGGCAAAGCTTGTCCTAATTCATAATCGGAAATTCCTATCGGCTTCTGAATATCCCGCAAGGCATATTCGGCCTTGATCCGGTCTTTGGTCTTGCAGAGCAAAAGTCCGATAGTACGATTGTCACCCTCACGGCACAGTATGTCATCCACGGCAGAGCAATAGAAGTTAAGTTTGCCGATATACTCCGGCATGAACTCTGTGTCTTTCAGCTCAATCACCAGATAGCGGTGTAGAAAAGTGTTATACATCAATATATCAATGTAATAGTCTCCTCCTGACACTTCTATATGGTACTGCCGTCCCATAAAGGCGAACCCGGCTCCCATTTCAATGAGAAACCTCTCCACATGGCTGACCAGACCAATCTCCACATCACGTTCATTGTATTGGTCAGTAAAAGTCAGCATATCGAAGATATAGGGGTCTTTGAGCATTGACTTTACCTCACCCGCTTCCGGCGCAGGCAGAGTTTCGGTGAAATTGTTGGCCAATGCGCCGTGCTTGCCGTAATGGTCAAGTTTGATGGCTTCCTGCAAATATCGGGTATTCCAGTGAGATATAATGCATTGCACCATGTACCAATACCTCGCACGAATATCTTTTACCTGCTGCATCAGTATCAGATTATGCGTCCAATTCAGATGCTTAATGGGAAGGGTAAAATTATACACTTTTAATTGCGAAATCACTGATTTCGTAATTGGTTTTGATGTTTCGGTGAATTGCGCAATCATTGATTGCGTAATTGGTTTTGAGTCTTTGCCCGATTGCGCAACCGCCGGTTGCGTAATTGAGGATACGGCATCTTTCACCATCGTCAGTTCCTGGTTATACTCATTGAAGAACTGCATCATACACTGCATATTACGCACCTGCAGCATCCCGCCAATGTCCCAATACATCCGCAGCATTTCCTCATTGGCGGCATAAATCGCACGTTGCTGTGCAAGCGATACTCTTTGCTTGATCTGCTTGAGCAACTCAGAATAATGATGGAAGTCTTCAGTCAAATTATATTGCATTTTTTATTTAGATTAGAATATAACTGTTCTTGATTTTCATAGTATCGCGAAGATATGGCAAGCAAAAGGAAAAAACTGTAAGAAAAAGAAAAATATTACTGTTTTTTCCTTAAATGTCGGTACGTCGTAAATATAACACACCGAAAAAGGGGCTGCACCAAACGAAAATTTTGGTGCAACCCCTTTTTGAAATCTGAATGAACTGCTATTCGGAGAGGAAGTCCTCCGGAACGGCATCGACGCGGACGTATACGCGGACAAGATTCTCGTCATCTGAAGCAGTCCAGACCATCCGCCCGGAGGTAAGTTCCGAGACGATGTACTTGTGTGACCAGTGTTCGGAGAGAGAATTGTCGAAAATGCCCCAGATGGCGTCTTCTTCGGTGTAGATGTCGTACCATCCGGTCCTGACCTCAGTGAGACCTGTCTCGAATTTGTTGTACGAGGTGAATTTGGTGTCCTGGCGGGTCAGTTCGATATAAGCTATCGGCTCATCCGAATAGTCTACACCGTTAAGTTCCTGAAGCTGCCAGATCCCTTCGAGATTGTATGGGGCCAGGCTCAGGTACTCAGGTCCTTTCGCGCTGTCTTTTTCGCAGGAAGATGCGAAAAGGACTGTCAGTGCTATGATGAAAGCGTTTCTGATGATGGTTTTCATTTGGTATATGTTTTTCTTTTTTGTTTCAGTTTTTCAGCAGGCCTTTCCTTCCGGCCAGTTCAGGGCCTCCACCGGACGGGTTCTTCGAACTTCGCCTTGATGGTCCTCTGCGAAGGAGGCAGGTTCAGCCCGGTCAGTATTATCGGCACTTCATTCAGCATCCTCGCCGGGACGGCCTCAGGGTCGTATCTGATGACCAGTTCAGCCTTTTCTCCGGGTTCTATCCGCTGCGGTTCGCACCGGAAACTGATATAAGGAGGAAGAAGCTCCGTTACAGCCCCTATGACGATGTCCTCATCTCCGGCGTTCTGGCACAGGATGCGTTCTACCGCCAGCCTTCCCGTGGTGAATTTCACTTCTTTCTGCTTGAGCAGAAGTGCTCCCATACGGTATCTGTAGGCCCAGACCGGTACTTTTGCCGGAGTCACGTCCCCTTTGAGAGACAGTATGACAGCCGGCCTTGACCCGGACATATCCGTGTAAACGAATATCCTGCGGTCGAATTTCCCCGGATGACCCTTCGGGTAGTATCTGACTTTCAGTGAACTCTTCTCTCCCGGTACTGTGGGAGTCCTGTCGAACGAAGCCTGTACGCATCCGCAAGTAGTGGTGACATTCGTCACGCATACTGTCCTGTCCCCGATATTCGTCCATACGAATTCGTATTCGGGAGCTTCCCCGTCCTCCAGTATGACACCGGCGTCTATGACCGTGTCCTCGAATTTCATAACAGCCGCCGCAGTCTCCGACACTGCAGGATGCGACAGGCTGTCTATGATTCGTTCACGCTCACTCAACGTCTGTGCCCCTGTAAGCACAGATATGGAAAACAGCGGAATGGCAAGTATCAGTCGTCCGGACATATTCATAAACCTGCTGGTTGCACTGTTATCCGTGTACTAAAGCCAGTCTGAGCTGCTGCCGGTGTTGACTGTTATTATGAAGTTCTGAGTCCCCTCTGAAGAGGTGATTTCAGCTGTGGTATATCCGCTCTTGAGTCCGGAGAATGTGAATACTTCACCGGCACTCAGGTCTATGGATGCGGAGGCCGCAAAGTCTCCCTCTGCTCCTGCCTTGCCCACGAGGGCTACGGAAGGGTCGGATATGGTGACTGTGAAAGTGCTTCCGTCCAGATAGACAGACGGGTCTGCCGTCAGTTTGGAGCCGGTCCTTATATAAAGGTTAGGGAATACCATATCCGTCCCTGAGTTGTCTATCAGAGAAATCAGGTTGGCGGCATTGATTACCCCGGCCCCCATCTTGGTGCGGTATGAAGTCAGAGGCAGAAGGCGTGCGTGGATAAGTTCGGAAGCATCCACCTGCCATTTGTAGTAGAACTTGTTCCCTTTTAGTATGGTGCTGTTCGACTCATCCTCAGGATCGTCTGTCAGAAACTGGCAGGACTCGTAAAGCAGTTCCTTGAATTCCTCTGCAGTGAAATGCTTGTGGATTTTGGCGGCATATGAAAGTCCGAGTGCCGCCACTCCGGATACGTGAGGGCAAGCCATCGAAGTCCCCTCCATATAGCCGTAACCGCTTGCGCTGACGTGGTCAGGTACTGTCGAAAGGATGCAGCCTACAGCTCCACGCTGGGCATCTTCATCAGCCTCAAGGAAATCATAGTAGTAGTCCTGGTCCCCTCCCGGAGCGGAAATATTGGTCCCCGGACCGTAGTTGGTGAATGTGGACGGTGTGAAGTCACCAGCCACTGCCGCTACGGATATGCATTTTTCATATGCCCCAGGGAAACCTGCGCTCGGCGCATATTCGTTCCCGGAAGCGTATATGGCCAGACCTCCCTTGATAGGACCGTTTTCAGAACCTGCATTTTCGAGGAAATAGTCAAGAGTCGCCTTTTCAAGAGGGCTTCCGGCTTCCCACTCCTCTTCCGTGCGGAATCCTGTACCGTATTCGTACGGATTAGCATCTCCTGAGGTGTAGCCGAAGCTGCACTGGAGGATGACAGCACCGTTGTCGGTGGCATACTTTATGGCACGGGCGAGGGTTACCATATCGGAAGATAAATTCCCGGAAAAGATCTGGCAGGACATCAGCCTTACGCCAGGTTCTGACGGTGTGCCGCCGGCGATAGAGGAAATACCTATCCCGTTGTCGTTCTGGGCGGCTATGACACCGGATACGTGCGTGCCGTGTCCGCTGTCATTTACCTTGTCCCAGGTGATGACACCCCGGTCGTTCAGGAAATCGTATCCGTGGAGGTCTCCCGGATAGCCGTTCCCGTCGTTGTCATCAAGCGAGCCGTATATTTCGCCTTCGTTTGTCCAGATACTGTTTCTCAAGTCCGGATGGGAAAGGTCCACTCCCTCGTCAAGGACGGCTACTATGATGGACGGGTCGCCCTTGCCGGCCTTCTTCTGTGCCGCTTTCAGACCGATATCATAGCCCTTCATAAATTTAGCGGACGCTTCCTTGTCGTGCGGATAGTCATCAGGTCGGCTGCCTACTTCGAAGGCAGGGTTGATCCTGTAGTCTGTACCGCCGTTGTTCTCCAGGCTCCACTGCCATTTGCGTTCAGGATCCGTACCGTCTGTCTTCGTGGCAAAAGCTTTCGAAGTGAACGGAATCACTTTGCCGCTGTATGCCTTCCTGATGGTAAGGACCGGAGCGGCGGACTGCACTTCTCCGAGAGCGGAAAGCTTCTTCACAACATCCTTTACGTCTTCATCCTCGCTGAAATGTACGACATACCACAGATGCAGTCCGGCTTCCCGGCTTCTTGTTTCCGTCGCTTTCACTTCAGGAAAGACTCTTTCGAGCTGGTATCCGTCGATGGCTTCCAGAAGTTCGTCCACTGTGGATACTCCGCTGCGGGTAGCAGGCGCCTTCGAGAGGCCCGACTCATCCAGCAGGTCGCTCAGGGATTCGTCGAACTTTATTATCACCTCTCCCGGCAGGTATGGCTTTTCAGTACTGTCCGGCTTCCCCGTCTCCCCGGCTCCTCCGGACAGGTTCTCCTTTGTGCAGGAAGCCAGGAATGACAGGACTGATGCTGTGGCTACAGCCAAAAATATATTAAGGAATTTCATTTTCATATTCGTTTCTCCTATTCTGCAGTCATTATTCTTCTGTAGAAGATGAGCCGCTACCGTTCAGTTTTTTCCGTGGATATACCTTGTAGTAGTCGTTCATATTTGGCGGTTCGTTGATGAAGCCGCAAGTGTTTCCGTCCCTGTCCCTGCCTTCCTGTTTGAATACCAGTGTGTACGGATCCCACCAGTCATAAAGCGGGTGGAAAAGTATCCAGTTAGGCAGCTCTCCCGAGAAGTGGTTCAGGTTTATCGAGAACGATCTCAGATTCGGCAGGATTTTCGGCACCCCTGTCGGGTTCAAGTCCTTGTCGAATACCGTACCTGTGAGGTCGGAAGCGATGATGGTGTCTAAAGCCTCCTCTTTCGGATCCCAGGTCTTGTTGCCGTTCAGGGCCAGGACCTCTGCGTCGCTCGGCAGGGAACCCTGAAGATAGTTGAGCGTGAGATGCAGGGTGTCGAGTTTTTCCCAAGTCAGGAATTCTTTCGGGAAGCCTCCTCCCGGATTTCCTTCAGATTCGAAATTCTCGGCGTACAGGCCGGCATACCTTTCGGCGAACTGCTCGTCGTTGTTGACCGTGGCGGTGCTCATATCATAGATATAGTATCTCTGGTTGTTTGACATACGCAGAGTCTTCAGAGACGGGAAGTTCGTCTCGTTCAGACCGTCAGGCACCTTCGTGAAGTTGTTGCTGGAAAGATCCAGTGACTCCAGATGAGGGAAAGCCGGAGTTTCGTCATCCTTTGTGAAGAATGACTCAGGGAGCGAATTGTCGTCCAGTCCGAATGCCGAGATGCTAAGCCTCTTGAGCTGGCCCAGTTTCGTAAGATGTTCTCCGAGCTTGATGTCTTTCCTGAGGGTGTTGTTCTCGTTGGAGTAGAAGATGAGCTCTTCAGCCTTGTCGAGCCACTCAACCTGATATGGAATACCTTCATCGGTGTTGAACATAAAGAAACGGGCGTATTTTACCCTGCCGGCCTTGTCTTCCGTATAGCCCTCATCGTTTTCCTGCCAGAGGGTCACACCTCTCCATCTTTCCATACGTGTAGATGTGTCCCATCCTCCGGACCATACATTCAATGCACGGCCGATGGCTATAAGTGCGGTCGAGTCCGCTGCCCTCGGGTCTGTCGGCTTCGGCTCTCCGGAGCCCTGTGAGATATTCAGAACATCGATACGGGTTATCAGGCTCTCATCGATGTCGGGGATGTCCACGAGATCATCGCCTGACTTTTGCGCAGGCCTGAATTCTATCGTTGCGACACGTTCTTCAGGAGTGTTGTTGATATCCCAGTTGAACTTGAGGGTAACGTTGCGAGGACGCGAACCCTTGGTGAGCTGCAGGCTCGGGTTGGACTCGTCCGCCTCTATCCACTGGCTGACCTCTCCGTCCTCATACTTGAAATACGTGTTGAACAGTACGTTTGATTTTACTGTCACTTCGAAATTCCTTTCTGTCAGCGCTTCATAGTCAGGTATGGAGATATCGGTCTCATCCACGGTTATAGAGTAGCCGTAGTTCTTCTGTGTCACATCTATGTTGCGGCTTTCATAACCGTCATTCATAGATATGGTCACGATACCTTCCCGGGTGTCACGTCCGCTGGCAGAAAGTTCCAGGGCGGAGTCTACCTTGACCCGGCATTCGTGTGAACCATTTCCGTTGGCAGGCGAAACCGTTATCCACGGCACGTTTGCACTTGCGGTCCAGGCTCCCGGAGAAGAAACCTGTATGCTTACTGTCCCTCCGTCCGCTTCCATCTCGATGGCATCTGTCTCCAGGCCGAAGTCCACATTGCTTTCCTCGACACAAGACCACAATGCCGCTGATATTATCGCCAGTATGGCTATATTGATGTATTTCTTCATATTCCAAACATTTATCATTCTGTCATAGCATCGCAGCCGATGATTTCCTGCGTGCGGTCATAGAAGAGGTTGTAGACTCCGGCCTGCCAGTACGAGCATATGTCCGAAGCGTCGAAAGTGATACCCGGGTTGTCGCTTATGTCCAGGTAGAAAATCAGTTCGGAGATGGTGTCGTCGATTACACCGAGATTGTTCGAACCGATGTAGAAGCCTCTCAGACCGGTGTTGGTGTAGAGCTGGTTAGGCCACGTGGAGAGGCATCTCTCTCCATCGGAGTTGCGCTGTCCCCTGATGGAGAACGCTGTCAGACCCATAAGGTACAGAGGCTCGTATGGGAATTTCGAGAACGAGTTGCTGTTAAGATCCAGACCGTACAGGCTCGGTACCGTTTTCCTTCCGAAGTCTGAAGGCAGGTCCGTGAGGTTGTTGTACTGAAGGTCGATGACAGTGATGCTTGAAGAATATTCGCTTTCCAGGCAGTCTTCAGGGAAACTGCTCAAGCCGCACTGCTGCATAACGATTTCTTCGACATACGAATCGGTGGATGCTATTTCCTTAGGGTAGGTATTGATAGGATTGCCTGAAAGGGTAAGCGTCTTTGTCTTGAAACCTTTGAAATCGGCTGGAAGTGAGGATATCTTATTGAAGCCTACGTTTATCGATGACATAATATAGTCGTGATCTGCCGAGAATATATCCGGGAATTCTGTCAGGTTGTTGTGCCCTATCGAGAATGATGTCAGATTGTCCAAAGAGCAGAAGTCATCCGGAACCGATGTTATCTCGTTGTAGTCCAGGTGGATTTCTTCCGGAGCGAAGTCAGGCATACTCGGGAGTGTTCCGCCGATGTTGTTGTCGGTCACGTTGAGCATACCGAGTGCGGACATTGCGCCTACTTCCACAGGCAGTGCAGTGAGATTGTTCTGCAGGAAGTAAAGTATCTGTATCTTGTCCTTGGATGAGCCTGTCGCTATCTTTTTCAAGGCATCATTGGCATCTGAAGCATTGTCGAACTTGTTGGTCGAGATATTTACCGTGACGAGAGACGGCAAGGCTGCCACTCCTTCCGGCAGAGTTTCCAGGTTCGGGCAGTTGTAAAGCTCGAAATCCGTCAAAGCTACCAGATTCTTCATTACATCTTTGCCCGGAAGTGTCTTCAGAGGCGCGTTGGCTATGGTCAGGGTCTCCAGTTTGGTGAGTTTCCCGATTTCGTCGCTGATTTTTGTCAGGTTGTTCGTCAGCTTGCCGTGGTTCATATCATATGGCTGGAGCTGGTAATCTGTCGGAAATTTGACGCCTGCCGCCATCCTGGCTATTTCGTCTGTGCTCATATCTTCATACATACTCGCAGCTGCAGAAGTCTTTCCGTTCAGCCTCAGGGCCAGGGCGCAGGCCGGAGACATCTGTGCTGAAGGATACAGTGAGGATGCCATCTTGCTGTATTTGGCTTTTCCCCATTCTATCTTTTCCGCTGATGACCCGTTTATAGGGAATGCCTCATCGTATTCCGATCCCGGCAGGTACTGGTTCAGTTCGTTGTGGTTTCCGAGGGCAAGCTGGACCAGCTCGGTGAACTGGCCGATGGCGGCAGGAAGTTTGCCGTTGATGCCGAAGCCGCTAAGGTCGATGCTGGCGATACGGCTGTTGGCGTGGATCTGGACTCCCGGCTGGTTGTGCCACATATCCGGATCCTTGTTGAAGTTCCAGTTGGTGCCTTTCGGGAAGCTCTCTCCTTCGTATGACCAGTGTTCGCCGTCCAGGGCTTTCCAGATTTCATAAAGGGCGTAGTTGTCCTTCATATATTCGTCCGCTTCATACAGAGTGACAGGAACATCCACATCCGTCGTCTCATTGTCTTTTACGGTGAAAACCTTGGAAGCGGTTATCTCGGCATCTTCGAAAGTACGTCTTTCCAGCAGGACGTGGTCTACGTCATAAGTAACGTATCCAGTGACGCGGTAGTCTCCTGCATTAAGGTAGATAAGGCTGTCACAGATGCTTGAGGCAGTCTGGTAGCCGGCTCCCATAGTCTTGTCGGGATAGTTTTCTTCTTCATACGTGTCCCCGCCGAAGTGTTCGGCGTCGCGGAAATGTTCTCCGTAGGAGACTTCGAGATCCTTGACGGTGACAGGCTCGTCGAGCAGATCTTCGTTTCTCAGAGTAAGATCGATATACCTTATTTCATCGAAAGTATATTGTCTTCCGAATTCTGAGCTTTTCGTTGCGGGTTTCTCAGTGAATGCAGACAGATCCTTGGTGAGGGTGAACAGTACGCTTCCGCGTGGCTTTACATTGGCTGTCAGGTCGAAAACCGTGAGCCCTCCCGGAGTGACAGTGATAGTCCCGGATACGCTTCTCGGGCGGTACAGTTCCTCATCGAGAGAATCGTACAGGAGGTATGAAAGCACCTGGTATTCCCCTTTTACGAGCTGCAGGAGTTCACTGCGCAGTCCGAACTCGGCGGCTTCGTTGCTTGAGGACGTCAGCACCAAGGTCTGGTTTATCTGATTTCCGTTTCCGTCCATCAGTTCCACTCTGATCTTGCTTGCCTGCGAAAGGGAATCAAGCTGTGACACTATGGCTTTGCTCACCACATTGTCATAGGAGGCCTCCTTGTACAGCTTGAACTGGACGTAGCCGAATTCGGTTTCCCTGTTGTCAGGCAGCTCTTCCTGAGCACAGCCTGCCAACAGCAACGCCGATGCCGACATTACCGCAGACAAGAATATGTTGAAAAAACGTTTCATATCAAAAATTCTCAATCAATTATAGTTTAAATCGATGTTTCGGTGTTAAAATCCGTTCCGGCGCAAGTCGTTCACGCCGGAACGGGAAATCGGATAATCCTATTCGGCTGCTGCCGTCATATCCAGAGTCACTACGAGAGTCAGGACTTCTTCGCTGCCTGAATAAAAGCGGATGCAGCCTGTACGGGTCCGTGCCTGATCCGCAGTGTAATCTGCGAATGCAGCGGAAGCATTCGTGCCGATGACAACATTCTCCTCAGACGCTTCACAGGTCAGCCAACTTTCATCCAGAGGGGCTATCATCATATTGGTAATCTGCCCGGAAATTACAAGCTGGGACATCGTATGAGTCTCAGAAATAAATGTCACGTGATAGAGAGGTACACCGTTATAGTATTCCATAAGAGGATCGTCTTCCTGGACTTCTTCCAATGTAGAACCGTCAAAAGATCCTGCATATTCAGGATACTGGAATTCCGGCACGATTTCCTCATCTCCTCCTCCCGGATTGAATTCCGCATCCGGATCATAATTTATTATCAGAGTAGCGACGGCAACATCTTCATTATAGAAGACATAGAACGACTTGTCCTTGGCGCCTTCCGGCTTGGCATCCATATCCATAGTGATGGCGTAACGTGAACCGCTGTATTGGCTGAATCCCATCCAGTACTGTACGGAAGGTTCTCCCAGCACCCAGTGGTCATAACCGCCTTCATTCGTGAAAGTACGCGCATACTCAGTCTCTGCGGTCATATAGTTCGAATTGTAGATTTTGAGACTGGTGAAATCCTGTTCAATCCTTATTGCAGTGTATGTACAGGCTTCAGGCGTGGCATAGGTTATCGTATAGTTCTTGTCTGTACCATAAATTCCATTTGCCATCATATAATCGCTATCCGATTCGGTGAGCACCTTGAAGTCGGCTCCCAACATATTCCAGGAATCAGGTTCTTCCGGCTCGATAAATTCAGCTTCTTCCGTGCTCGGTCCTTCCTGGGAAACGTATGCTACTATGTAGTCTTCGTATGCTGCATCGACGGTCTTTCCGTCAGATGACAGTACATAGGAATAATCATACGGAGGAGTGCCCATACCTTGACCTGCCAGTTTGTTGATCACTTCCTGATGTATTTCGGCAGGAAAAGCCAGGACGACACCTTCACGGCTTTCGGTTGATGCAGATACTGTGATAGTGAGCTCATTGGACTGTATCTTATCGTTGGAAGAGCTGTCCCAAGAATATGTGCTGGAAATCCAGTCCGTGTCTGAATACCCGTCTGTATACAACCATTCACCATCCTTTACCAGTTCTACTATCACGATACCTTCGGCACTTGTTATGCGTGTCGTGGCACCTCCGTCTACATAATATCCTCCGTCAAGTCCGGATTGGTTGTAATATTGTCCGTCTGCGTTGAAAATCAGTGTAGCACCCTGCTCGATGCCGTCTGACTTCAAGTAGTTCCGGCATTCAGGGAACACTATCCTGTAGCGGAAAGTTTTGTCTGAGCTGCTTTCTGTAAAGTTGATGTAGACATCGTCGCCATCGAGAGGGTAGGCTGTAGCGACTCCCTTGAGCTCGTATTCGGTGATGGTAGACTCTGTTACTTCTCCGTCTTCGGATTCTGTCACGATTTTGGATATTGACAGCCAGTCAACAGGCTTTGCTGTACCGTCTTCATCAGTCAGAGTATAAGTTCCGAAATTGAAATTCGAGTCGACGGTGATATAGTGGAAGAATCCGACCAAACCTTCAGGCCAGAACATAGTGATGTCACCGCCTTCTGCCAGAGGCTCTGTTTCATAGGCATATCTCAAGCCCGTACCGGAAGTCTCGGGATAGTCCAGGCTTCCGTTGGTTACAGATGCAAGATAAACGGACAGCTCGGGAACAAACCGAGGCGTGGCGATGGTGAATGTCTTGGACCTCTCCTCTTCCGGCACTGCTTCGTCATTTATCGTAGCCGTGAATGTGTAGGTCTTGGTATCGGTATCGGTGTTCTTGAGCTTGCAGGAAACCTGGAGCTCGGTGTAGAGCGGATTCGTCCCGTCGAGCCGGTCATACGTGATGTTGTTCTGATCAGAAGTGGCGGTGATGTTCCAGGCGAGGTTCGAGTGTACGAGGACGAAAGTCTCATATCTCGAATTTACCGGATTCCATATCATCGGTATCTGCGTATCGGAGCTTGCTGCCGTCTCGGCGTATTTGTAGGTGTATGTCCCGTCGGTTGCAGGCACGAATGCACCATCTTCCGTCACGGCAGGGAACACCTCGAACACTACCGTGTTCCCGGCTATGGTCAACCGGCCGATTTTCTGCTCGATACCGTTCATCGTCAGGTAGACGTCCGTGCTGTGTTCCTCGAAGTCGGCTTCTGCGATACATTTGGCTACAACCGAGATTTCCGTCTCGGAAGCAGGTCCGTTGACACTGAATCTTTCCTGGCCGTTGTCGATCAGACGGAAATAACTGTTGTTTTCCATATTGACGCTCAGCGTCCAGTCATAGTTCGGAGTGAATTTTATTTCGTATTCATCAGTCAGGGTTTCGTCCCCGGCTGCTGCATCGGGGCCGACCAGGACTTCATTGAATTCAGTAGTCGGGAAAGAAGGCTCGGTATTTCCGGTCTCTTCTTCCGTACAGGCAGTAGCAAATGCTCCGGCGAGCATCACGGCTGCAAACAGGTTTGTCAGAAGTTTTTTCATAACTCTAAATTTTTAATGAACAAACTATAATTAAGTGAGATTAGATATTACATACCTTCTTCTTTCTGGAGCCGGTCGGCTTCTTCATCTGAAACCCACTCCATAATATTGTAGAAGTCGCCTACATATCCTATGAGGTTGCTGAGGTCGTATACGTATGCCCTCATCCAGAGTGCTACGAATGACTCGCAAGTGCTGTAATATGAGACATAGGCAGGGCTTGTCATACCGAGAATCCTGTTGTCTCCGTTTGTCTGTCCGAATACGAAAAGCTCGTCGCTGATGACCTGGTCTTCAGGCATCGTTATGATAGGGTTTTCCGGATCCGAGGTGTCGAATTTGATCCTGACGTCATATCCGTCGAAAAGCCAGTCGTGCATAATGATGGTGTTCTCCTCGTCCTGCGCCTTTTCCGTCTGGATAAGTCTCTGGTACGAACCGTCGGTGTTCGTCAGTCCCGGATAGCTGTAAAGGAACATAGAGGTCACCACGCACCAGCCGTCAAAGGCATCGAGATTGTTGACCGGGCAGATCTTGTACATAGTCACCTTGGTCTTGTCGCCGGAGAGATCCCATTTGAGCTGGTCCGGCATCACGAGTCGGAGGTTGAACGAAAGCGTGTCGTCGTTCTCGAATTCCTTGTACTGCGGATATACCTTCACTTCCGTCTTGTATGCTCCGGCAGGGATTACGAGAGTGTTGGACTCAAGATAATAGTCCTTGCCTTCTATCGCGTTGCTGCCTTCGTCATCGATGGTTACGGCGATGGTCCTGTCGTAGTCGCAGGCCACGGTGGAAATCACCGGTACTGTGAAGTATTCCCTGTCTTCGAGGACCCCGTGGTAGGACAGCGTATCCGGAAACAGGATGTATTCGCGATCCAAAGTGTTGTTTGCGGTTTTCCCATCTTGGCAAGCCGTAATGGACACTCCAAGAAGTATTGCTCCCAATATAATAGATATTCTTCTCATAGTCTTTACCGTTTACCTGTTGTTGCTTTCATTTCCTTCGAGGTCAGAGTCGGGAGATTCGATCTCGTGCTGCGGAATCGGCCATACGAAGAGCGGGTCTCCTGCTTCGACTTTCAGGTCGTTGCCGGTCGTCTGGCTGTAGGAGTTAGGAGTCCTTTCGAATCCCATATTCCAGCGTTTCAGGTCGTTGAGCCTGAAGCCTTCGAGGTACAGTTCCTTCACCCTTTCGTTGGAAATGGCTTCGAGCCCTGCCTCTCCGCTGGACACAGTTACCGCTCCGCCGCCCCTGTTCCGGCTGAGCGTGGTCAGATCATTCCCGGCTTGGTTCGTGTCGCCAGTCCAGTAGCTTGCTTCCGCGCGGATAAGGTACTGCTCTGCAAGCCTGAGCGGCTTTGGCATACACACGTGGTACAGCTGGTAACCGGTTATGAAAGTCTGGTTTCCGTAGTATTTCACTATCAGCGGTACAGGGATTTCGTATGAGTATCCTACAGGGAAACTTTCCGACAGGTCGCTGAAGTACATTGTATAGCGGTAGTCGGACTGGGTGTAGAGATCCAGAACCCATTCTGCCGGGACATAGTCCGGATATGCGTATGTGTAGTCGCGGGTCAGGTTCAGGAACACGGTACCGAGAGCTCCGCCATAAGATGTCCCGGTGAATCCGATGCGCCAGATGATTTCATCCCCTGAGTCGTAGCCCCACAGGCAGTCGAACGCTGCGTAGCCATAGGTCGGGTTCACGGATGTGCCGCTGAGCTCGAACGCCTTGTTGTCTATCACGTATGTGGAGTATTTGATGGCATCGTCCCAGTTTTCCATATAGAGTGAAACCCTGGCACGGATGGCGTATACTGCGGCGAGAGAGATATAGTAGTTGTCCGATTCGTCACCGTCGTTTACGGTCGGATCATCGTCCCCGTCATCAAGCAGCTGCTCCGCCATATCCAGGTCATCGAGTACCTGCTGGTACGAAGCTTTCAGTGATGCCCTCTTTACCGGTTCCTTTTCGGAATACTTGGTGCGGAGTACGACACCGAGCTGGTTGCCAGCATTGTCAGGGTCATATGCCTCGCAGAAGCATTTGATGAGCTCGGAGTAGCAGAGTGCGCGGATGGCATATGCCTCTCCGGTGTACTGGTCGAGAAGCTCGAAATCCTCCTCGGCAGTGAGGGTGGCCCTGACGTCAGCCTCTTTTTCGAGGAAGAAGTTGCAGTTTCCGATAACGCTGTACAGAGAACCGTAGACTGCCTCTATCTCACGGTTGGTAGGCCTGATGTCCCATTCCCAGATGCCGGCGTGCGGGTTTGTATTGGTCAGGGACGCCATCACCAGGTCTGACTGGATGTCAGGCAGAAGTGTCAGCAGCCCGCTGTACAGGCTCGAACTTTTCAGGCTGGCATATATTCCAAGGTTATGCTGTTCTGCGTCACGCAGGGTCTTCATAGCGTCTTCTTCCGGAATATATGAGCCCGGATTCTTCTCAAGGCAGGACGTAGCTGTTCCTGCGATTAGTGCGGAAACAGCCGCAATCTTTATGATAACATATATGTTCTTCATCATATTTCCTCCTTTTAGAATGTCAGGTCAAGACCGAAAGTGAACTGGCGTGACATCGGGTACTGGGCGATGTATATGTTGTTTACCCCTTCAGGGTCGAGACCGGAGAACTTTGTGAAAGTGAACAGGTTCTGGGCCTGGAAATAAACCCGCAGCCCTTCTATGAACCCTGTTTTCCTGATCAGCGGAGCCGGGAACTGGTATGCCAGCATCAGGTTCTTGAGCCTGAGGAAGGATGCGTCTTCGAGGAGACGGTCATCGAATTCCATATAGACTCCGTGTCTCGGCGTCTCCGAGATATCGCCAGGCTCTTTCCATCTGTCGAGGAGTTTCGCAGACTGGTTGTAGGTCTGGTAACGTCCGTTGGATTCCTGGTAGAATCTGTCGTTGTTTATCATCCACCTGTCGGCTACCCAGCTGAACTGTGCCGTAAGCGAAAGGCCTTTCCAGGCGAATGTGGTCCCGAAACCGCCTGCCCAAGGGGCATTGAAGCTTTTCCCGCTCATTACCCTGTCTTCGTCTTTCAGCTCATTTGTGATTTCACCGTCCTTGGTGTACCAGAGGGCGTCTCCGTTGGCAGGGTTCACCCCTGCGAAACGGTTGATGAAGAATTCTCCGGAATCGTGGCCTACGACGAGCTTGAGGTTGGAGTTGGCGATTTCGTATTCGTTGGCTCCGGTGTAGAGTTCGGTGATCCTGTTGTGGTTGTACGATACGTTGGCGTTGAGCAGCCAGGTAAAGTCTCCGATGGAGAGGGCGGCGCCTGTGATGTTAAGTTCGGCACCCCTGTTTACCATAGCCCCGACATTGTCCCAGCGGTATCCGAATCCGTTGTCGGAATAGGACTTCGGTACATACATCAGCATATTGTATGTGTACTTGTTGTAGAGTTCGAGGTCTACGTTGAGCCTGTTCCAGAACCCGAAGTGAAGTCCCAGGTTGGTAGTCCAGGTTGACTCCCAGCTGAGGATTTCGTTCCCCTGTGAAACAGGTGCGAGACCAGGCTGGCCTATATAGTCTCCGGCGCTTCTTACAAGGGCGAGGTGCTCGTAGTTCGGGATTTCGGAGTTACCGGCCGTTCCGCTACTGAGGGATATCTGTGCGGTAGTCAGCCAGCTGCGGGACGGAGTCATAAAGTCTTCGTTCAGCATATTCCACATCAGACCGATGGAGCCGAATCCTGCCCATCTTCCGGATTTTCCGAATCTGGATGAGGCGTCCGCACGGCCGGAGAGTTCGAGGTAGTATTTGCTCGCATAGTTGTATTCCGCCCTGGCGAAGAATGACAGGAAACCATAGTCATTGTCCGTGGTGTCTCCCCAGGATGATACCCTGGAGCCTGTGCTGATGTTGGTCAGGTGGGAGTTGTTCTGGCCTTCGGTCAGGATGTTGAAGGCTTCATAGTGATAGTTGATGCCTTCCTGTCCTACCATAAAATTGAACGAGTGGATGCCGTCGATGTCGAACTGGTATCCTATGGTGTTGGTTACGGAGAGTGTCATATCATCGGTAGAGCTTCTCATAGCCTGTCCCTGTCCCTGGTTAGGCACGAAGTCCGGATAGGATTTTCCGTAGCCTGTCGTGTGATCGTAGTCTATGGTGAACTGTGAGCGGATGGAAAGTCCCTTGATCGGGCGAGCCTCTGCGAATATCGTGGAGAAAACCTTGTATCTCTTGAATGAAAGAGGGTTGTTTTCCAGCCACTCTATCGGGTTCACGCCGTCTCCGTTCCATCTTTTGTCCGGATCTGAGCTTCCTGTGATGGCGACTGAGCCGTCTTCGTTGTATGGATTCCAGTACGGAAGCATAAACTGTGCTGCCGATATAGGGGTGACTACTGACGGCTGTCCCTCGTCGGCCTGCTCGATGCCCTGGTAGTTCAGCATAGTATTGGTGCCGAGTGTAAGCCATTTGGCGGCACGCTGTTCGAGGTTTATCCTGATGGAGTAACGGTCGAAGTTGGAGCCGAGGGCGACACCTTCCTGGTCGTAGTATGAACCTGAAACGTAGTAGTTGGTCTTTTCTGTGGCTCCTGATACGGAAAGTTCGTAGTTCTGGAGGAAGGCCGCATCATTGAATACTACGTCAGCCCAGTTTACATCGGTCTGTGACAATACGCTGTAGTCCTTGCCTGCGTCCAGCCCTATTTCCTTTTCATACTGGATCCTCTCTGCTGTGTTCATCAGGTTCCACTGGCCGTAGGCTATGTTTGAGAAGCCGAGCTGTGTGCGGAATGTGATGGTCGGCTTTTCCGCCATCCGCCCGCGTTTGGTGGTGATGACTATGACACCGTTTGATGCACGTGCACCGTAGATGGATGTGGATGACGCATCCTTGAGCACGGAGATGCTTTCGATGTCGGACGGGTTGATGGAGTTGAACTCCGATGCGGAGATTGCCGCTCCGTCCAGGATGTAGAGAGGTGCAGTTCCGGAGTTGATGGAGTTCGTTCCTCGGATTACCATCGTGGCAGAAGAACTCGGTTCACCGGTTGATGAAAGTACTGTAAGTCCAGGGACCTGGCCTTGGAGCGCCTGGTCGAATGCCGCAGTCGGAGTGTTTTCGATCTTTTCGGACTTGACACTGGAGACGGAACCGGTGATTGTTCCCTTTTTCCTGACACCGTATGCCACTACGACAGTCTCTTCAAGAAGCTGAGAGTCCGATTCAAGGGCGATGTCATATGTGACTGCCGCTGAACCGGACGGTACAGTGTACTCGACTGTCTGATAGCTGAGTGCGTGGAAAGAAAGGATAGTCCCTGCAGGGACTGTAATCGAATAGCTTCCGTCTTCAGAAGCACTGACGCCCCCCCCGGTGGATGACATTACGACCACTCCTATAAGTGGCATTCCGTCTTCTGCGGAGGTAACGACGCCGCTGACTGTGACATCTTCCGGGGCTGCGGTCTGGACGTTTGCCATTCCTGGCAATGCGCAGATTATCAGCGCGAGAAGAATCAACAATGTTCTTTTCATAGATGTGACTTTGATTTTCGGGGCGCAAAGGTACGAATTTTTCCGATACAATGTTACTTTTAAACCATTTTTCTGTTTTATGAATCAATGCGTTAGGATGGGTCTTGTTTTTAGTGTCGGGGATTTTTGTTTCACTATGAAACTGTTTTCTGGTATATGATAATGGATTGTAAGCGATTTTTGCAAATCGCTTACAATCCATTACGGCTTTACAGATATGGCTCCTATGAAATTTTTTTCATCACGATGGCATCGATGACTGCGACGGCAGTGATGTTCACGATGTCTCTGACGGAGCTTTCTATATCCGTGAAATGCACAGGCTTGTTCAGTCCCATCTGGATTGGCCCGATCATCTCGGCATCGCTCATCGCCTGGATCAGCTTGTAGGCGGAATTCGCGGAGCTCAGGTTAGGGAAAAGCAAGGTGTTGACAGTTTTCCCTTTCAGTCTGTTGTACGGGAACTTCCTGTCTCTCAGCTGGTCGTCCAGGGCGAAGTTCACCTGCATTTCACCGTCGATGCAGATATCCGGGTAATTGGCCTGGATATAGTCCACTGCCTCGTGTACGGCCTTGGGGCTTCCTACAGTGTCCGCGCCGAAGTTCGAGTATGAAACCATAGCCATTACCGGCTCGTGGTTGAAGAACTTCACCGTGTGGTCCGCAAGCAGGGCGATATCTATCAGGGCCTTGGTGTCGGGATGCCTGTTTATGAGGGTGTCCGCAAGGAAGTATGTGCCTTTCTTCGAATTCACGATGTGCATAGTCCCGAAGTGGTTCAGTCCTTTCCTGATGCCGATGACTTCTTTCGCTACCTTGATGGTGTTGCTGTACTTCGTGTATGTTCCCGTGATGAATGCATCCGCATCTCCGGTCTCCACCATCATCATTCCGAAATAGTTGGGCTCGAACATCTTGTCGCAGGCTTCATCGTATGTGGCGCCTTCGCGTGCTCGTTTTTCCGCGAGGATGGCGGCATACCTTTCCCTGCGGGCGGCTTCGTTGTCGTGACGGAGGTTTATGATTTCCACTCCTTCGAGACTGAGCTCCAGCTCTTTGGCGATTTTGCCTATCCTTTCGTCGTTTCCGAGCAGGATCGGGTGACAGATACCCTCGGCGCGGGCTTCTACGGCAGCCTTGATCATATTGGGATGATTGCCCTCTGCAAATACGACTCTTTGAGGGTCAGTCCTGGCTGTGGTGTAGAGCTGGCGGATGAACTCGGATTCGAACCCCATAAGTTCCTTAAGGTGTTCGCGGTATCCGTTCCAGTCCGTGATTTCCTTGCGTGCGACTCCGGAGGCGATGGCAGCTTTCGCTACGGCTATGGATACGTCGGTGATGAGACGCGGGTCTACCGGTTTCGGGATGAAATAGTCCGGGCCGAAAGTGAAGTTGTTTACCTTGTATGCTTCGTTCACGATGTCCGGCACCGGCTTTTTGGCCAGGTCCGCTATGGCGTGTACGGCTGCGAGCTTCATCTCTTCGTTGATGGCCGATGCGTTCACGTCAAGGGCTCCTCGGAAGATGTACGGGAAGCCGATGACGTTGTTTATCTGGTTCGGATAGTCGGAGCGGCCAGTGGATATCAGGACGTCGTCCCGGGAGGCCTTGGCGTCTTCGTAGCTGATTTCCGGGACAGGGTTGGCGAGGGCGAATACGATAGGTGATTTCGCCATACTGCGCACCATATCCTGGGTCAGGACATTGCCCTTGGACAGGCCGAGGAATACGTCTGCCCCCTTTATCGCTTCCGCAAGGGTATGGACGTCACGTCTGTCGGTGGCGAAAAGCTTTTTCTGTTCCGTGAGGTTCGGCCGGTCGGATGTGATGACGCCTTTGCTGTCGAGCATTATGATGTTTTCCTTCTTCGCGCCAAGGGCCACATACAGGCTTGTGCAGGAAATGGCCGAGGCTCCGGCTCCGTTTACGACAATCTTTACTTCGCTTATTTTCTTTCCGGCCACTTCGAGGGCGTTCAGCAGTCCTGCGCTGGATATGATGGCGGTACCGTGCTGGTCATCGTGCATTACCGGGATGTCGAGTTCCTCTTTCAGTCTCCGTTCGATTTCGAAGCACTCCGGTGCCTTTATGTCTTCCAGGTTTATTCCTCCGAATGTCGGGGCTATGGCCTTGACAGTCTCCACGAACTTGTCCGGATCCTTCTCGTTTATCTCGATGTCGAAGACGTCTATGCCGGCGTATATCTTGAACAGCAGTCCTTTGCCTTCCATAACAGGCTTGCCGCTCAATGCGCCTATGTCTCCGAGGCCGAGAACGGCCGTTCCGTTCGAAATTACAGCCACGAGGTTGCCCTTGGCCGTGTATTTATAGGCATCGTGCGGATTCTTTTCTATTTCGAGGCAAGGCTCTGCCACTCCCGGAGAATAGGCGAGGGACAGGTCTCTCTGCGTGCTGTGCGGCTTTGTCGGTACCACTTCTATTTTTCCCGGTTTTCCCTGCGAGTGGTAGAGCAGGGCTTCTTCCTTGGTTATGTTGCTCATATATCAAATACCTTATTGTCGGTTTTCTGTCGTATGCCGGTGCCGGTCGGGCTGTCTTGTCCCGGCTCTAAAAAAACCGGTCCCAAGTTTTTCAGGACCGGTTTCAGTTTTAAATCTTCAGGAAAGGTACAGTCTGTTACTTGTACTGGGCGAATTCGATGTCCTTGGCAGCCCTTTCAGCGAGTTTGCTGTCCTTGCTGGCTTCCTGAATATACTTCTTCACGTCATCTGCCTTACCCTGGCGAGCCGCTGCGATGGCTTTCAGATATGATGCGAGAGGGCATCCGCAGTCTGCTGAAGTCACGGCCTTGTCGAGCTGTCCGGTCAGGATGTATGCCAGAGCCTGGTTGCAGCTGTGCTCTGCAGAAGCGAGTTTGGCTGCTGCGTCGGCATATTTGCCTGCGAGGATGTCGAGGACTGCCGCATTTTCCTTTGAAGTGGCATTGCCTGATGCTGCGAAGTATTTTGCTGCAGCGGCGTTGTCACCTTCCCTGAGGGCGATTACACCCATGGCGTTCTGCCAGTCGGCATCCTTTTCAGCCTTCGAGAGTGCTGCTTTCGCATTTGCCAGATCTCCTGAGCAGATGTAGGCTACACCGAGGTTGTACTGTGCGCGTGCGCTGGCGTATTTCTCGATGGCTTTCTTGTAGATTGCTACCTTGTCGGCATTGTCCTTGACCACTGATGCGGCGCGCAGGAGAGCTTCCTCATCGAGGATGTCGATGTTCTCGTCGATCAGTTTCAGGAGTTCGTCGTTCGAGTAGTTCGTGAATTCAACGTTGGCGATGAAGCGTGCACGGCGGAGTTCAGGGAGAACTTCTTTCTTGAGAGCCTGGTATACGGCCGACATGTTCTTGATTTCCTTTTCGCGGACAGCCGGGTCGCTGTACATGGACAGTACGCGGATGATCAGGTCCTTGTCTTCGATGTCGGATGCGGATACGAGAGCCTGGAAGCCTTCCCAGTCCTCACCTACGCTGGTAACGTTTACCGGAGCCTCCACTTCGTGACCCTTCGTCACCTTGCCGAAAGCTTTCTCGGCGGTCTCGGAACGTTTTCCTGAAAGTTTGTCATTCAGTTCTTCGCTGCCGTCAGGTGATGCATAAGCCACGATGTCAGTGCTGGTGATGGCCTTGCGTTCGTTGGCCTTGATTTCATCGAGAGCAGCCTGGAAGTTCTTGATGGACTCTGACTTGAGCTGGTTTCCTCTTACGTATGAGCTGTTGATGGTGTAGAGGATCTGGCCTTCAGCCGTCTGCTTGATGATTTCCTGATAGTTGTCTGCCTTGTAGTCTGCCTTTCCGCTCTTGTCCACCAGCATGTAGGTAGTGTTGGCGCCGTCAGCGACTTTCTTCGAAGGCATTTCTACGGTCTTGTTCTTGTACTTCACCACTCCGCGGAGTTCGAGGTAACTCTTTTCCATACCGGGAGCATAGTCGAAGCTGACTTTCTCGGTAACGGTGGAGCCTTCCTCCGGAACTACCTTGTAGTTGTCCTTTACATCTTCTCCCTGATATGTGAACGGAGCCATTTTGGCTTCTCCGCCTTCATATACTATGACCGGAGTCACTTCCAGGATAGCCTTCGGATGGAAGTAGTCTGCCGGATAGGTGACGGAGACGGTAGCCTCTATCTTGTCAGCCACGACTTCGAGCACGGCCGGATCTGATTGTACGCTTACGTTTTCAGCCATTTCCGCCATCTTTTGCGGAGAGCTGCAGGCTACTGCAGCCAGTCCCAGTACGGCAGAAGAAAAGATTTTGAAACTTTTTTTCATTTTGTTCAAATTTTAATATGGTTTGCTTTTATCTGTTTCCTACAGGCATATTTTTGACAAATATAACAAATAATCGGGATTAATCCGACATGGATTCCAAAAAAATCTTGCACAATATGCGGAAATCCGCGGGTTTTAATAACTTTGTAGTCTTATGACGACACAGGAATTACAGATATTAAAGAATAAATTCGACATAATAGGCAATGATCCGGCTCTTAACAGGGCTTTGGATATAGCCGTGGCCGTGGCTCCGACCGACCTGACGGTCATCATCAGCGGAGAAAGCGGCGTGGGAAAGGAAAACATCCCCAAAATCATTCATCAGTTCAGTCTCAGACGCACCGGAAAGTATTTCGCGGTGAACTGCGGCGCCATTCCCGAGGGTACGATAGATTCCGAACTTTTCGGACATGAGAAGGGCGCCTTTACCGGCGCCAACGAAATGAGGCGGGGGTATTTCGAGGAAGCCGACGGCGGCACTCTGTTTCTGGACGAAATCGGCGAACTGCCGTTGTCTTCACAGGCGAAACTGCTGAGGGTGCTCCAGTCGGGAGAATTTATCCGCGTGGGTTCTTCGAAGGTGCTGAAAACCGATGTTAGGGTGGTGGCGGCGACTAATGTGAATCTGCAGTATGCGGTTTCGAGGGGGAAATTCCGCGAAGATCTGTATTACAGGCTGAATGCGGTTTCCATTTCGATGCCTGCGCTCAGGGAAAGGAAAGATGATATCCATCTGCTGTTCAGGAAGTTCGCTTCGGATTTCGCCGCGAAGTACGGTATGGCGAAAGTCTCTCTGACAGAGGATGCGGTGAATGTTCTGAAGAATTATCGCTGGCCCGGCAACATCCGCCAGCTGAAGAACGTGGCTGAAACCGTTTCCGCCATAGAATCCGTAAAGGCGAAGCCGGGAACCGAGAAGCGCGAGATAAATGCCGCGACACTGGCGCATTATATCCCGAAGGACGAGCCGAATCTGCTTCCGGTGAAGGCGTCGGGGCAGGCTGACGATGCTTTTTCTCCGTCGGAAAAGGAGATGATTGTCAGGTCCATTTACCAGTTGAAGCAGGATGTCGACTATCTGAAGTCTGTCATTGCGGGGCACGCCGCGCCTGATGACCGTCAGGTTTCAGGTATGCTGATAGGCGGGGACGGAAATGGCTCCGGAGGCTCCGCTCCGGTGTCCCGGACTCCGGAAAATATCGTGTCCGGTATGTATCCGAGGGCCGAGGAGCCGGAGGAGCAGCAGGCGGGAGTGGTAGTGAAAGAGGAAACCGGACCGGAAGAACAGTTGTCGGGAGACCTTTCGATAGAGAAAAAGGAGCTTGAACTCATCAGAAAGGCGCTGGACAAGTATCACGGCAACAGAAAGCTTGCCGCCGAGGAGCTGGGAATTTCGGAGAGGACTCTTTACCGCAAATTGAAATCCTTCTGAAAAATGTAAATGTATATGAAAAAGATTCGAGTCGTATTTTTCGTGGCGGCGATGGCGGTGCTCGGCCTTATAGTCCGCTCCTGCGGCATCTATTCGTTCTCGGGAACATCCATCCAGCCCGATGTGCATACGGTATCCATACATTATTTCGAATACAAGGCGCTGCGTGTGAATCCTACGCTGAGCAACGAACTGACCGAGGCTCTGCGGGATCAGTTCACCAGGCTCACCCGTCTGGACCAGGTCGACGAGGAAGGCGATCTCGACATAAGGGGTGAAATCACCGGCTACGACGTGAAGGCGATGGGTATCACGGCGGACGAGGTGGCGGCGCAGAACCGTCTGACAGTCAACATAAAGATTTATTTCACGAACAGGAAATATCCCGAAGACGACTACGAGCAGTCTTTCTCTGCATATTCCGACTTCGATGCCACCCAGTCCCTGGATGCGGTGGAATCCGGCTTGTGCGAGGAAATCATAGAAAAACTGGTCGAGGACGTGTTCAACGCTACGGTAGCGAACTGGTAACAGGCTATGAGACAGTATATAGACCTTGAATCACTGACTCTCGACGAACTGGCAGGCGTGGTGAACCTTTATCCCTGGTTTGCGAATGCCCGCCGGGAGTTTTGTCTGAGGCTTGCGGCAACGGGCAATGAAGAGAGCGCCCTGTCCGTCCTCGCCGATTCCGCGCTTTATGTCCCCGCAGGAAAAATCCTCTCCGCAGTCAGGAAGGGAAAGACCGTCGCCGACTGTTCCGACAAGGACCTCGATACCATACTTAAATCGTATATTGCCGGCGGCGATGCCGGCCGGAACAATACCGGCGGACAGCATTCGCGGAAAGTGCTCGTCGTGGGAGGGGATTACTTCTCGCAGGAGGAATACGACCGGATAAAGAAATCCGGCGATGCGGTTCAGGTGCCGCAATTCACCGCGCGGCAGGAAGGTCCCGAGCCTGAGCCGGACAGCCGGGAGGAGGAGGCTCCGCTGGAGTTCTATACCGAGACGCTCGCCAGGATTTATGCCGAACAGGGCTATCCGGAGCAGGCCAGAAAGATATATTCGAAACTAATTTTGGCATATCCGGAAAAAAATGCTTACTTTGCAGCCCTTATTCGAGAATTGGAAATTAAAAATCAAGGATAATTATGAATGTTGTCTTTACAATATTGGTAGTGCTTATCATTCTTGCAAGCATTCTCCTTACGGTTACGGTTCTGCTCCAGAATGGAAAGGGCGGCGGACTTGCCAGCAATTTCGCTGCGGGAAACCAGACTTTCGGCGTGCGCCAGACTGCCGACATCCTCGAAAAGGTCACCTGGATTCTCGTGAGCTGCATCCTGGTTCTGACCATCGCTTCTTCTTTCTCTACGAACGGAAACGGGAAAGGCGGTATGGACGTTACTGACCAGATAGAGCGTTCCATCGAAGAAAGCCGTCCTCAGTTCCCGCCGGTTCAGGGCGTTCCGGGTGCCGGGACTCCGGCTCAGGAAGCTCCTGCACAGGAAGCACCTGCGACCGAGGCTGAATAGGCGCGGGACAGGGCACGTTACTGACATTTTGTCAGTCCATATTTAATCGGAATATAATTTGAGTTTAGCCGTTTGTTCTTTTACAGAGCAGACGGCTAAACGCGTGTGTAAAGCGTGATGCCGGTCGGAAAACAGAAAAAAGGAGATTAAATATGGATAACAACAAACTTGAAAATCTTGAAAAATTCGCGGTGAACCTGAACGAAAGGGCTGCGCAGGGGAAACTCGATCCTGTCATCGGCAGGGATGAGGAAATCCGGCGTGTCCTGCAGATATTGAGCAGGCGTACCAAGAACAACCCTATCCTGGTCGGTGAACCGGGTGTGGGAAAGACGGCGATTTCAGAGGGAATCGCGCAGAATATCGTGAACGGCAACGTGCCGGAGAACCTGAAGACGAAGAAGATATATTCACTGGACCTCGGCGCGCTGATTGCCGGTGCGAAATATCAGGGAGAGTTCGAGGAAAGGCTGAAAGGCGTAGTGAAGGAAGTCGTGGACAGCAACGGGGAAATCATCCTCTTTATCGATGAGATACATACGCTTGTCGGTGCCGGACGTACTTCCGGTGCGATGGATGCTTCCAATATCCTGAAACCGGCATTGGCACGTGGCGAACTCAGGACTATCGGTTCCACCACTCTGGATGAATATCAGAAATATTTCGAGTCGGACAAGGCATTGGAACGGAGGTTCCAGATGGTGATGGTGGATGAGCCTACTCCGGCGGAGCCCATTTCCATCCTGAGGGGACTGAAGGAGAAATACGAGAATCACCACAAGGTCAGAATCGAGGATGACGCCCTGATAGCGGCCGTGGAACTGTCGCACAGGTATATTACGAACAGATTCCTGCCGGACAAGGCGATAGACCTGGTGGATGAGGCCGCGTCCAAACTGAGGCTGGAAATGAACTCCGTGCCGGAACCTATCGATACCCTGAACAGCAGGATACGTCAGCTGGAAATAGAAAAGGCAGCCATCAAGCGTGAGGGAGTGTCCCTGAAGATGGACAAGATAGAGGAGGAACTTTCGTCTCTGAACGCCAGAAGGGATGAACTGATGAAGCGCTGGGACGAGGAAAAGGCCATTCTTTCCGGACTGCAGACTGCCAGACAGCAGGTCGAGGACTACAAGATCCAGGCACAGAATGCAGAACGTGCCGGCGATTACGGCAAGGTGGCCGAAATACGTTACGGTAAGATGGCCGATGCGAAGAAGAAAATAGATGAGCTTACGGCCAGGCAGGCATCCATAAAGGACCCTATCATCACGGAAGCCGTGACTCCGGAAGATATTGCCGAAGTCGTCGCCAAATGGACCGGTATCCCTGTGAAGAGAATGCTTGAAAGCGAGAAGGAGAAACTTCTGCGCATGGAAAGCGAGCTCCACAAGAGGGTGGTCGGACAGGACCAGGCAATCCAGGCGGTGTCCGACGCCGTGAGAAGAAGCCGTGCGGGCCTGCAGAACGAGAAACGTCCTATCGGCTCGTTTCTGTTCCTCGGTACTACCGGTGTGGGTAAGACCGAGCTGGCGAAGGCACTGGCGGAGTTCCTGTTCAACGACGAGAATATGATGACCCGTATCGATATGAGTGAGTATCAGGAGAGGCATTCAGTGAGCCGTCTGGTAGGTGCGCCTCCGGGATACGTGGGTTACGACGAGGGCGGACAGCTCACGGAAGCCGTGCGGAGAAAGCCTTATTCCGTGGTCCTGCTCGATGAGATAGAGAAGGCCCATCCCGATGTGTTCAATATCCTTCTGCAGGTTCTGGACGACGGGCGTCTGACCGATAACAAGGGCCGGACAGTGGACTTCAAGAACACTATCCTGATAATGACGTCCAACGCCGGTGCGGAGATTATCCAGGGCTATATGGACAGGCTGGGTGACGACGTGAGTGCCGAAAAACGGGCCGGACTGCTCTCGGAGTGCAGGAAAGAGGTCATAAATGTGCTGAAAAGCACGGTAAGACCGGAGTTCCTGAACACGATTGACGAGATAATCATGTTCGAGCCGCTTACGAAGAAGGATATCAGGGAGATTCTGCATCTGCAGATGGCTGACCTGAAGGAAAAGCTTTCCGCAAACGGTGTAACCATCAGCTTCACCTCTGCGTTCGAGGATTACATGACCGACAAGGGCTATGATCCTGTCTATGGTGCACGTCCTGTAAAGCGGCTGATGCAGCGTGAACTGGTTAATCTTATCGCCAAGGCCATCCTCGACGGCAGCGTCCACAAGGAGTCTGTCATCACGGTGGATGTGCGTGACGGTCAGATAGTCATAAGATAGTCCCGTAATGACAATAAAAAAGCGGCGGATTCCGGTATTCCGGGACCCGCCGCTTTCAATATGAACACAAACTTATTCTGTCTTATTTGTTGTTGTCCTTGCGTTCGCCTCCGCGGTTTCTTCCGCCACGGCGACGGTCTCCGCGACCGCCCTGACGGGAAGAGTTCTGTGAGGCAGCCTGGGCTGCAATGCCTGCGTTAGGAGAAAGGTCTTTCTTTCCGTAGACCTCGCCGTTGCAGATCCAGACCTTGATACCGAGAACGCCGACCTTGGTGTGAGCCTCTGCCAGTGCGTAGTCGATGTCGGCGCGGAATGTGTGGAGAGGAGTACGTCCTTCCTTGAACATTTCGCTTCTGGCCATTTCGGCGCCGCCGAGACGTCCGCTGATCTGGATTTTGATACCTTCGGCTCCGACTCTCATCGTAGTGGCGATAGCCATCTTGATGGCCCTTCTGTACGATACGCGGCCTTCAATCTGCCGTGCGATGTTGTCTGCCACGAAGTGAGCGTCCACTTCAGGTTTCTTGACTTCGAAAATGTTTATCTGGATATCCTTCTTGGTGACTTTCTTCAGCTCTTCCTTCAGCATATCCACCTCTGCTCCGCCCTTGCCGATGATGACGCCGGGTCTTGCAGCGTGAATTGTCACTGTGATGAGCTTCAGAGTCCGCTCGATGACTATCTTGGAAAGGCCGGCCTTTGCGAGACGGCTTACCAGATATTTGCGGATTTCATAGTCTTCCACGATTTTGGATGCGTAGTCACCACCACACCAGTTAGAGTCCCAACCACGGGTGATACCGATTCTGTTGCTGATTGGATTTGTTTTCTGTCCCATAAATTATTCCTCCACTGCTGCTGGTTTCTTAACGTCAAGGATGATGGTAATATGGTTGGAACGCTTGCGGATTCTTCCTGCTCTTCCCCGAGAGCAAGGGCGGATTCTCTTGAGTGTCCTGCCTTCGTTGACCATAAGGGTCTTGATGAATACGTTACCGTTATCCAGTTCATTCGTCTTGTCCTGGTTCTTGGCTTCCCAGTTGGCGATAGCGCTGCGGACAAGTTTCTCAAGGCTCAATGAAGCGTGCTTCTTTGAGAATTTGAGGACATCGAGTGCCCTGTTCACCTCCATACCTCTGACCATATCGGCTACGAGGCGCATTTTGCGTGGTGAAGTAGGGACATTATTCAGTTTAGCAATAGCTGTCTGCTTCTTTTCAGCTTTAAGCCTCTCGGCCATCAATCTTTTACGAGCTCCCATAATTTTTCTGATGCTTTAATTATTTACGATTGCCCGAATGGCCTCTGAATGTTCTTGTAGGCGCAAACTCGCCGAGCTTATGACCCACCATGTTCTCAGTAATGTAAACAGGAATAAACTTGTTTCCATTATGAACTGCGACAGTGTGACCCACGAAGTCAGGAGAGATCATACTTGCGCGTGACCAAGTCTTGACAACCTCTTTCTT
>CALVBH010000034.1 GCA_944325765.1 uncultured Bacteroidales bacterium | reverse complement strand
AATTTCAGGACAAATATAATAGATTGCGGAATAAAATCCGCAGTTTTCGACAAAAACTGCGGATTTTATTCCGCAATTTATTATCTTTGCATTGAACAGGAAAAACAAGGACAGGAAAATGGAAAGGCTCATCACATTGTACAGAAAAAAATTGGACGAAATCGAAACCGGGTTCGTCAGATACCTGCATTCCAGAATAAACTGGGACTCACGGCTGATAGTGATAGTCGGCTCACGCGGCGTAGGAAAGACGACCATGGCCCTGCAGCACATCAAGCTGACACATGCGGAAAGCGAATCGCTGTACATAGCAGCAGACAATTCCTATTTTGCATCCAACTCCCTCTTCGACACGGCTTCGGCATTTGCAGGGCAGGGAGGCAAGGTCCTTTATATCGATGAAGTGCACAAATACCCCGACTGGTCCAGGGAAGTGAAGATGATATACGACTATCTTCCAGAACTGAAAGTCATTGTGACAGGTTCATCCATCATGGAGATAATAAAAGGTACGGATGCAGACCTGAGCAGAAGAGCCATTACATACACTTTGGAAGGGCTTTCGTTCAGAGAATATCTGAATCTGACGCTCGGGACGGACATACAGCCTTTCAGTCTCGACGACATTCTGGCCGGGAATGCCGTACTGCCAGCCGAAATCAGGCATCCGCTCATGCACTTCAGGGAATATACAGTCAAAGGATACTTCCCGTTCTCGAATCAGGACGATTATCTGACCAGGCTCGAAAACGTGATAAACCATACTGTAGAAATCGACATACCGTCCTTCGCCCGCATGAACATAGCGACTGCCCGGAAGTTGAAACAGCTCCTGGAAGTAATATCGAAAAGCGTACCGTTCAAGCCGAACTTTTCTGAAATAGGCCGGGCCATATCTACAGACCGCAGTACGGTGGCCGATTATATGGTATATATGGAGAAATCCGGACTTATCAGGCAGTTAAGCACCGCAGGGGGCGGGATGGGAGCCGTGGAAAAGACCGAGAAAATCTACCTTGGCAACACGAATTTCATCTACGCCCTGGCCGACGGCACGCCGAACATCGGGAATGTACGCGAGACATTCTTCATTTCTGCTCTCTGCGTAAACCACAGGCCTGCAGCATCTCCGGTGGCCGACTTCATCGTCGACGGACACACCTTCGAAGTGGGAGGCAAGGGAAAGACCGGCAAACAGGTTCAGGGAACAGATGACGCATACATAGTCAAGGACGACATAGAATACGCATATATGAACATCATCCCGCTCTGGACTTTCGGACTGAATTACTGACAGGATACCAGGCAACACGCCTGCGAAGAAACATAAAAGCAGTTTTTCCGGACCGGATTTTTCTCCTGTCCGGAATTTTTTCGTACTTTTGCCGGGCCGGTTCCGGAATGATGTTTACCGGAACGCGATATGTCAATCCACAGACTGGTATCGAACATGAAAATAGGAATATGCAGCGACCATGCCGGATTCGCCTACAAGAGCCGGCTCATCGGATATCTCGAAAGCAAGGGATATGAAGTCAAGGATTTCGGGACACATTCAGAAGAAAGCATGGACTATCCTGATGTGGCTCACCCTCTCGCCGAAGCGGTAGAGAAAGGCGAAACGGACCTCGGCATAGCCATGTGCGGCACAGGAAACGGAATGGCCATGACCCTGAACAAGCATCAGGGAATACGGGCAGGATTGGCCTGGACCGAAGAAATCGGCAGACTTGTCAGACAGCACAACAACGCCAACATCCTGGTGATGCCCGCCCGCTTCATCCCGTACGAAGATGCGGAAAAAATTACCGGTACCTGGTTAGAAACGGAATTCGAAGGAGGCCGGCACCAGAGAAGAATCGACAAGATACCTGTCAGATAACGGAAAACCCGACACAAAATACGTTGTCAGTATACCCTGACTGCAGAATTTTTTTATGGAAAACAATATTGATATTGCGCCACTGGTCCTGACCGGCGGCGCAATGTTGACTAAAAACATAGATGATTATCCTGCCGGAATCGTAATTCCGGTAGACAAACCCTATACCTGGACATCGGCGGATGCCATCAGGAAAATAAAGTTCGCCGCCGCTTCCGGAGTGCCTGCCCCTGCGGGAGGCAATGCTGTCGCCCCTGAGAGTTTTTATGCCGATAACGCCGAAATCAATGCCGTCTGCGAAAAAGTATACGAGGCTCTGTGCGATGACCTGAACACGCCTGTGGCCCTGGCCCATATCTTTGACGCAGTCCGTATCATATACTCCGCCAAAGACGGGAAAACGGCCAAGGCGGCGAAAGACTGGGCCACGTCCGACAGGATCAGGGATGAATTGAAAGCTTTGGGAATATCCATCAGGGATACCAAAGAAGGCACCGAATGGTCGTTCTGAGTAAAGACAAGCGACGAGCACCGGAGTTTACTCCCGTAAATGAGGATGCGAGAAGAGCCGTCTGACGAAGTTATTGTAAAAAAGAAACGAGAGATGAAGTTTATGATATGAAAGACATATATTCCTGGTGGTCATACCGTTTCAAGACACGCGAGAAAAACGCGGGCTGGCGCATCGACTATTTCATTACATCCGAAAGGATGGACGACAGACTCGTATCTGCCGCCATCCATACTGAAATTTTCGGTTCAGACCACTGTCCGGTGGAGCTGTGCATAGCCTGAGGCGCGTTCTTGCCTGCTGTTCCCGAAGCCGGGTCAGTCTTGCAGGGAAAAGGCTGACCGTTCCGGATGAATGCCCTGTTTGAGAAGAATCCTGACGCCGTTTCCGAGCAGTGACGGATCAGCTTCCACTGTTATAGCTTTTTCCTCTCCCGGCATAAGCGTGACATAGCCGTCCGACATAATGACAGGAAGAATCCGTTCTCCCGTGACAGGATCGGTTAACCTGATACGTGTGGCAAAAGCAACGCTTTCACCTTCGTTCTTCAGTGTCAGTTCAAAACGGCCTTTGTCCGGGGCAGCGTCACCGTCGGCTGCACACGAAAGCCTGGTCTCCGGGATTTCGCACAGCTTCCTGTAGTCCATCTTTCCGCTGCCGTCCCTCCAGTAGAAATTCTCCGAAAGGAGATTGCCTCCGGCATCCTTCAGTTCCAGTCTGATGAAATACAGGCCGGAGAGCGTACTGTCCGCCGAATCCTCGCAGTCGAGGACAAAAGCTTCCGCTATCCCTGATGAAGGGACATCCACGGTCGCGCTCATCGTATGCCGGACGAGTTCATTGCCAGACAGATCATATAGCCTTGCAGTCGCGGTAAGCCCGTGCAGGTCGTCGGATGTGGTATTCACCGCCTTTACACTGCCGTTCGAGCAGTTCCACTGGATATGGATGTGTTCACAGGCTTTTTTCGCTCCCCAATATGCTCCCGTAGGGTCATAATAATAGTCGTATGTCTGCCATACGAAAGACGGATATGCCGGGTGGCTCATCCAAAGCAGGAGGCCAGCCGCATCATTCCACATCTTGTCGTTCCAAGCCTCATACATACCTTTCATCGTCTCCAGATTGAGCAGCTGCGCCTTCGCGCAGAATTCCTCCAAGGACGAAGACTCGCCGTACTGGTCGTCTATGGCGTGGCGGTAGTCGGCAGGTGCGGCATTGGAGGCAGACTTGCCGAAGAAATGCAGGTTCCAGACATTGTCGTCATCGGAATTCAGCTGCTCATCGTCCGGAAGAGGCCACCAGTCCTCTTCAGGTATGAAAAGCCTTACGCTTTCGAATGTCGGGAATGTAGGCATCCCTATCTCGCTCCTCATCCCGTAACCGTGGTCTATGCCGTAAGGATAGGCAGGCTTGTTGAACGCGAGATTGCTGCCGGAAGTCTCGAAATGATGTTTCGGAGGAAAATATCTCCACCATCCGCTGCCGGACAGGGAGTCCTGGTTGGAGCAGGACTTGTACATCCTGTCATTGTTGTCCTCCTCCCGCACGACCTTCCTCATATAATCATCGAGTTCCTTCGGCGGATGGCACTCGTTGGCCCCGCACCAGAGTGCTATGCAAGGATGGTTGCGCAGCCGTTTCACCTTGTCGAGGGCATTTGCCTTGAAAGCCTCAGGCTGGGCCACATCATTGTACGCCACATAGAGCCAGAAATCGTTCCATACCATTATCCCGTACCTGTCGCACCAGTCATAGAACTCGTCATCGGTCACGCAGCCGGTCCAGAGACGGATCATATTGTAGTTCATCTCCTTGTGGAGCCTTATCTTCGGCTCGTATTCATCACCCTGGCATCTGAGCAGGTATTCGCTCATACCCCAGTTGCCTCCCTTCACGTAAATCCTTTTGCCGTTTACATAAAAATTCAGCACCGGCATACCGGCAGCATTCTTCTCTGCCCTGTACTCGTACTTCCTTATTCCGAAGTCAATTTTCCTTGTATCGGAGACACGCCCGTCCACCTTGCAGGTAATGTTGCAGGTATAAAGAGCCGGCTCCCCGTAACCGTTAGGCCACCACAGGCGAGGATTGACTACAGCAAGCTGAGGAAATTCCTTATAATCGGCAGAAACCCTGATGACTGTATCGGCCGGGACTGAAACCTTTTTCGAAAACCGGATATTGCCAGGCTGTATCACACCTGACAGCGTCACGTCTTTCTCTTTGCCGGAAGTGTTGACGATATCTGTCGAAAAGGAAAGTTCCGCCCTGTCGGCAGACGGCAGGTCCGACCTTATCCACGGATCGGACAATACGGCATCTCCGGTGATTCTGAGATATGTATGCCCGGTGATTCCAGCAAGTCTCCCCGGGACATACGGCATCCAGTCCCAGCCTGCTCCGGCAAGGTAGCTTGGACTGCATACGACACCGTAAAAGTCAGAGGCGTCCCTGGTTTTCTTCTGGTCCGGGTCATAAACAAGCACGGCCACGATATTCTCACCTTTTTCTGACACTGATGAAGTGACATCGAATTTAGATCTGAGCATATGTCCGCTTACATCTTTGGTGCTTTCCGGAGTACCTGAAATCTTTTGCCCGTTGAAATAGAAATCGGCGAACCTGTTTATGTTGTCGAAATGCATCCAGACCCTGTCTCCCCGCCTGTAGGAATCGGGCAGGGTGAAAGAAGTCCTGTACCAGAAAGGCCGGTTGTAGAATGTTTCGTCCACTCTGTATATGTTGTCCGCATAGTCCGGATTTTCTTCAAGCCCGGCCCCGACATAGGCGGTGAAGACAGTACCCGGCACTACTCCCGGAACATATTCCCCCATATCGAATCCGGGAGACGATATCTGCTGTCCTGAAAAAGATTTCAGGTCGTCATACGGTTTCACCTGCCATTCAACATCAGGGTTTGAACTGTCCAGAGAGACAGTATCCTGCCCGGTGCAGCCGCCCAGCAGGACTGCCGAGGCAAGCGCAGCAAAAACATATTTTATCATATCTACGGTATTTAACGTGTGTCCAACAGCATATGGCCCGGCCGGCGTATCAGAAGTCACGGAAGTGTCACCTCCGGTCACCGCCCCAGTCAGGATTTTCACGGTCCCCCATAAAAAGTTCCAGAGTGCCGCCTGCGGCAATGTCATCATAGCTCAGGTGGCACAGGTCATATTCCCTGCCGTTCAGGCGGGCAGACCTGATGTATATGTTTTCAGGGTAATTGTCGTGAGCGACAATCCTGAATGACTTCCCGTTATGATATTCCGGATCGAGGACAAACTCGATGCTGTCGAATACCGGACTGGTAATCTCCATCCTCTTGTCGCCCGGACAGGAAGGGTGGATGCCAGAGGCAGCCAGCACGTACCAGGCGGACATCTGCCCGACATCCTCGTTCCCAACAAGACCCTCGACCTTGTCCGCATAAGCGTGTGAACATATAAAACGTGTCCACTTCTGGGTAAGCCACGGTTCGCCGAGCCGGTTGAACAGGAAGGGTATGAAATGCACGGGCTCGTTGGCGTGGTTGTAATACTCATTCCAAAGCATATCTTCAGGGGTATTCCCGAACATTGACTCCAGGTTTTCGAGAACAGCCTCCCTGCCGCCCATAAGGGACACCATACCGTCTATATCGTGGGGCACGAACCAGCCCTGCTGGTAAGGATTGCACTCTATGCAGCCGTACCACTCCTTGAGCAGGGCATTCTCAGGCCACTCTGCCCACGACCCGTCCGCAAGCCGCGGTCTGAACCATCCTTTTTCCCTGTCGAAAATATTCACATAGTTAAGACTCCGCTTCCTGTAATGCCCGGCATCTTCCTTGTGTCCGAGCGAATCTGCCAGTACCGACAGGCACCAGTCGCCGTATGCATATTCCAGGGTTTTGGAAATTCCAAGAGGCTCCGGCGCATAGCCGAGCGGGACATTGCCCGTCTCTTCAGACGTGTTCCGGGCATAGAGATAGGCCTTTTCCACATCATAATCCCTTATGCCCTTGACATAGGCATCGGCCAGCACGGACAAGGCAGGATTGCCGAGCATACATCCTGAATATGAATTGAGAAGCTCCCATCTCTCGAAGTATTTCATATCGCTCTGCTCTGCCAGGGATACCAGCGAACAGATCATATCGTTAACCACCGAAGGGTTGACGATAGTCTGCAGAGGGAACTGGCTGCGGAATACGTCCCAGCCGCTGAATACCGTGCGCTTGACGAAATCCCCCGAAGAGTGGTGCACTTTCAGGTCTCCTCCGACATAGCGTCCGTCCACGTCCTGATATATCCGGGGATCTATCATAGTGTGATACAGTGCAGTATAGAAAACCGTCCTGTCTTCCTCGGTCCCTCCTCCGACACGCACCTTGCCCAGGGCTTCGTCCCACATGGACCAGGCGTCAGCGCGGACTTCATCGAACGTTTTCCCGTCCGCCTCTTGCAGATAGTTCTTTCTTGCACCTTCCATATCCACGAAGGATATGCCTACCTTCATCTCCACCACATCCCCGTCATCTGTGGGGAATTCGGTAAAAAAGCCTATATGCTTTCCCCGCATTTCACTCCTGTCGCGGAATACTTCAGCCTCCGCCACGCGCTCAAGATACGGGAGGGATGTGACATCCTCCAGTTTCCTGGACCAGTCATCCGGGATATCCGCCGACCAGAATCCATAGCTGTCCATCGGCCTGCTGAATGTCGCATAAAAATATACAGTGTATCTGGCATTGCCTTCACCGTCTCCCCATCCTCCTCCGTCCGGGGAACAGCGCATCCATCCCTGTATCGTCCTGTCATCAACGACTCTGACATATTCTTCGTCAGCTGTCCCTCCCACCCTGCGGGCAAGATCAATCTGTATTCTGGAAAGGCTGTCGGAAGGGAAAGTGAAGCGCAGTATACCACATCTTCTGGAAGCCGTACACTCCGCCATTATTCCGTAATCCTCCAGCGTTACGGAATAATATCCGGCCGCTGCCGTCTCGGATTCCTTGTCATAGGATGAACGGTAACCGTCTATGCTGCCGTCTTCCTTGCCTGCTACAGTCTTCAGAGGCCCCGAGGAAGGCATAACCAGAAAATTGCCGAGATCCCCGTTCCAGCCGACTCCGCTCATCTGGGTCATAGCAAAGCCCTCTATCGTCTTGTGCTCATAGCTGTATCCTGAGCCGTTATCGCCTCCAGTCACGGTATTGGGGCTGACCTGTACCATCCCGAACGGAACCACCGCCCCGGGGAAGGTCTTGCCCAGACCGTGATACGCACCGGCGGCGCTGACACTTGTACTTGCACCGATGAAAGGATTGACATAGTCCGCCGGATACCATACTTTATCAGACCGTGATGTGCAGGACGCGGCAATACAGACAAATGAGACCACAAAAAGCAGCTTATTCATTGGATGAAATTGTTTTCCTACGTGTGACACAAACTTTCCTTATGCTTATTCTTGCGCAGCAATACAAAAATAGACAGCAGGAAAGACAATCCCGGCCATTGTAAGGAATAAGTATATGACTCCGACACGTAACACACTACGTATCAGAGCCATATCCAAAAAGACAGCATTACGGATAGTAAACTGTCATTAAGGCAGGATCAGTCTATGTTTAGCCTGCCTATATGCCGTACCTTCTCTTCAAAGAGGTTATAATCCATATCAGACTTGCTTCTGACCTTGCTCTTGTAATTATAGATGGTCTGCTGCGAATAGTGGAGAAAATCCGCAATCTGCCGGATATCCGTAATGCCCAGCCTGATCAGGGCGAATATCCTCAGCTCCGGAGACAGGGATTTGCCGTCCAGCCTGTACCGTTCTTCCGGACGGAGAAGCATATTGAGTTCATCTATGAAATCAGGATACACGTCGAGGAATGCCTTGTCGAAGGATGTGTACAGCTCGGACAGTTCCTTTTCATATGTCTGGGCCAGAGAGCGGTACAGAAGATCCCCCTGTCCTGACTTGACCTTGCGCAATATGTCCTTCTTGGTCTCCTCGGATCTGTTTATAAGGACAGCGCACTGATTCATAAAATAGCTCATATATGTATCTTTCAGCACATTGGCCTCATTCAGCCTTTTCGTCAACTCCTTGAGTTTGCGGTTGCTGGCATTTGCTATCCGCCTGGCGGAATTGAGTTTTCTGTTGAGCCTGTACAGGAATACCAGCGACACGGACAGGATTGCCAGGAGCACGGTCAGTGAAATGGCATAGAAGCGAAGTTCCCTTTTCTGGCTCGCAAGCTCCTTGATGTAAGACTGTTCGATGATGGAATAGTATCTGGAAACTAACAGATGCTTGTATCTGGAATTATAGAACTCGGCATCCTCCACAGCGAACTGCATATAATGGTAGGCCCTGTCTATATGCCCTGTATGATAAAGGTTCTGGGACAGGGCAAACAGCGCCTCGTTCTCTTTGATAGCCAGCATTATGTCCGTAATTGATGAAATGGCAAGATACTCTGTCTGTATCTCCTGTTCCCCAAGGATTCCATATGCGGTAGCGACCATCATAGCCATCATAGCATAGTCGTGGGTTCCGGGTGTCGATATGCTGAAGAGGCGGAGCAGCTCCGGCATCTGTACCTGAAGACTGTCCCTGCTGCCGCTGTCGATAAGCCGCATAATGTTCTCCTTTATGTAAAGGTCCGTACCGGGCTCCATCAGGGAAATCGCCAGATTGCGGAAAGAAGCCCTTTTGTCACGGTTGAGTTCCGCATACATCCCGTCCTGTGAATATCGCAGAAGATTGTCATACAGCTTTACATTGTCCCAGCAGTATCTCAGCTTCATCCCGCCGGACAATGCGTCGAAATCGATCTTCCCGAAAAGGTCCTGGGCTTCCGTGAACATTCCGGAGAAGGTATAGAATCGCCCGAGGGCAAGCCTTGTCGCATCTATGCCGTCCTGATCGCCGAGCCTTGACGCTATTTCCATATTTTCATTGATATATAGAAGCATCGAGTCGCATATGTATGTCTCGTACTGGCTTATCAGCACGGAATTGACGTCGAACCTCTCCTTGTCAGAAGCCGTCGCAGCGCGGCAGGCTTTCAGAGAGGCTATCATAGAATCTCTCTGGGCCTGATACATTTCCCTGTGAGCAAGCGCATCGTCAAGTCTCACAAGAAGAGAATCCATACCTGCTGCCGCAGCCGGAAGGAATGCCGCAGACAGGAAAATCATTGCAAGGACCAATCTTTTCATACAAAATGACAATATCTGCAAACTTAAGCAAAAAAGGCCGGACAATGAATGATTGCCCGACCTTTCTGAAAATATCCGGCAGTATTCGTCCGGACAACAGGCCTCGTATCAGTCAAACACCTTGTCCCAGCCGTATATCCTGTAGAACCACGGCCGGTAGAAGTCGGCACTGCCTATTTCGTTGAAGTTCCTCGTGAATTCAGGAGCCTCGGAGTTGAAGGATATCACGAGTTCCCCTTCCTTTGACAGGCCGTGATGCACAAAGACATTGTACAGTATCCCGTGCGACTGGTCACCCTGCTTGTCGAGCTGGTCAGGCAGAGTGAAGATCTGCTTGCGCTCGGTCTTCTCCGTAGGATAGAGCGGACCCCACGGATTCTCACTTCTGAACAGCCAGAGTTCCTTGCCGACAGGTTCCTGAATGACCCACCAGTAATAGTCTCCGTGCTTGAATACATTCGGCTGGACGCCCCAGAAATCCATAACGTGTGAACGTTTGAGATGATCCAGGTCAGGAGCTTCATCCTGCCACCGGAAATCGGCCGGTTCGCCTTCTTCAGCCTGGTTCACCCAGTATTCCCAGTCCCCTGAAATATCGTGTCCTGATTTTGTCCTGGCCACGACAGGACCCTTGCTGCCGTCGCTTCTCTCTCCGTCACCGTAAAGATATGTATGCTCTTTGTCCTCATAGATGGCCGAACCGTAGTTGGTAATATAGGTTTCCGCCGGTTCAAGACGTCTGATTTCAGTCATATAAGTACCGTCGCCCGGCGTGCCGGAAATGTCATATTCCGTCAGGAGTGTGCCTTTCCTGCCCATTCCTCCGTCCTCTGTCTTGAAGCAGTCGCCCCAGAGCACCTGGAGGATGGTTTTCCCGTCCCTCTCGATGACAGTGGCGTCGCCCGGCCAGTAATAGAAATTCTGGTCTATGCCTCCGGCCGCTATCGACTCGTCCGTCTGCTCCCCGTCAGGATGGCGGAGGAAAGTCCTGCCCTTGTAGTAGTCCGTCCTGTACGGATCATCTATCTGGATAAGCTCGTTCAGGCAGTGGAAGCCGTTGTAGTTCTGCTTGGTCTGGATCATTATGGCGTTTCTCGGGAAGTTGCTCTCGTTTCCGCCTCTTATACGCAAAGTCGGGTCTGACAGCATTCCGAAAAAACTGTCGCCGAAAGACCAGAAGATGTTCCCGTCCGGAAGTTCCGTGGTATAGACACCGTCGCAGCCGTTCAGACCGAAGTCGCGGGTAAAATACCCGTTATAGGTCAGGTCCTTCTTCACGGTGATGCATTCCGGCCATGCGGCATCCCTCAGCACATCCTCAAGCACCAGTTCGTCCTCCTGAGGGTCGTCGGGGTACCACGGATTGTACACGGTTCCCTGGGTCTCGTCGGACACTATTATCTCGAATTTTTCTTCGGTGCATCCTGCAGCCACCACAGCGGCCGCCATAAGCACCACATATCTGTTCTTTAATGAATATCCCATAATCAGAAGATTTCAATACCGGTAAATCATTCCACGGTCACGGTCGAGACCGCGCTGTAGTTGTAACGCAGGTCCGAGCCGTACTGTGTCTCGACGAAAGCCCTGACATAAAGCCTGTTGCCGTTGGCCTTGATGACATGGGCATACTGCTGGAGACGGGTGCCGTCCAGTACGAGGTTGACATCGAACGTACCTTCGCCCGTCAGGAGCTGCAGATCCTCGGTTCCGGAGCAGTCGATCTCTCCTGTTCCGATGTTATGGTCGGAGCCATAGTCCACATTAGGGGAAATGTGACAGCACAAGCCTATCCCGGTGATCTTGCACCCGCGGTTGTCCGCCACCCAGTTCCATGTCCTCTTTATCCGCGCCGTAGCCCTGACGGCCCTGTTTTCGAAGACCACGTCATCCATATACACCGTACAGAAAGGGGTCACGGCCACTTCCACCTCCGTCATACCGTCTTCCGCTATCGTGACCGGTATTTCATCCACGGGGAAGAAATTGGCCTGGCCGAAATCCAGGAGATATTCCCCTGAAAAGAGCCTGGAATTGGTAAAGGTGCCGTCTTCCCGGGCATAGAAGAACTGCGGGTCGGCCTCCACTATCCAGTCCTGCTGGGTAAGCTGCACCCTCAGGCCTCCGTCCGAGTTCACGGGCTGGTACACGACCTCACCGGTCACCCTGTCCACAAGCCTCCCCGACAGGCCGCCGTCCGGTGCATCATAGTTGTCGATCTTCGCACACGATGCCAGGGCAACGAGGATGGCGGCGCAAAACATATGATTGAATTTGAAATCCATAACTTTCATTTTATTCGAATTCAGGATTATTGACAAGTTTAGGGTTGGTCTTCAGGTCGTCGTCCCTGAACTTCAGATAATAATTGCGCTGGTAGAAATGCTTGCGGGCACGCTGGAGTCTCTGACCGTCGGTATATTCCTTCGAGAAGACATACTTCTTCGGGGTCATCAGCCCGGTCTCGGGATCCATCTCCGCTCCGGCCTCATACACGGCCCAAGGATAAAGGGCCGATGCCGCATAGCCGTCGAGCACGCCGGTACCGCGGTTGTCCGCCCTCGGAGTCGCGGCGATCCTCCATCTGCGCAAATCCCAGAACCGGTGGTTCTCGTAAGCGAGTTCCACGCGGCGCTCGTTCCTGACCCTGTCGAGCAGCCATCCGTTATCGTGTTCAGCCACGTCTGCTGCAGTTATCTCGTGTATGCCGGCCCTGTGCCTGGTCATATTGAGTGCGATGAGAGCCTCGGACTCTTTCCCGAGTTCGGTATATGCCTCCGCGAGATTCAGGTAGATCTCCGCCAGGCGGAACACCGGCCACGGGTTTGTACATCTGTTATAGTCGACCTGGTCCTCCACGACAAACTTCCTGAGATAGAAACCCGTCTTTGTGGGTTCGTTGTTTTCATACGGCCCGTCCTTGCCTATTCCGGTGATCTCATTCCCGTCGGCAAGCTTTATCTTCGTCTCCATATTCCCGGGATAGTAGGAAGTGCCGACTTCAGGTATCTGGCCTCCGATGGACACCCCGCGGCGGATTTCAAGTATGCCGTCCTGGTATTTGTCTCCCGGAAGGCCGACCGTAGCGAACAGACGCGGATCCTTGCCCTCGAAAATGTCTATAAGGTTATCGTACTGGATGCGCTGCACCCTGTTGATACCGATTTCCTCCTCCACCTTGAGCGTGCCGTCGAAGTCATTCTCGTACTCGAATGCCTCCACGAACTCGAGACCCGGCTCCTCGCAGCCTCCGTAGCCGAAGCCTTTGCGGAACGAATACGGGGCGCACATCAGGGTGTATCTGTGTACCAGGTCAGGCTCCATATAGCTCCTGAACCAGATGTATTCGCTGTTGGTCTCGTCCAGGAAGAAAGAGTAGTAATTGTCTATCCTGGCCTGTCTGTCCGTAAGGTCGTAGCCTTTAAGCCGGTACACATTGTCAGCTATGATCTTGTTGGATGCCGTCACAGACTGTTCCCAGTAATAGTCGGCCTTGGACTTCGGGACTCCCACGAAATGCGCTTCGTCGAGACTCCCGTACTTCGCGATGGAGGCTGCATAGAGACAGGCACGGGAAGCAAGGGCCCAGGCTGCATATTTGGTGACACGGTTCCTGTTGGCCGCATCCCTTGTGGCCGGCAGCTTGTTCTCGGCTATGTCGAAGCATTCGCTCCTGATGAACTCCCAGATCTCGTCCTCCTTGTTGCGCGGAACCTGAAGGGTGGTGATGTCGGTGTCCTTGTCGTATTCCTGCACTTCGGTTATGAGGGGAACCCCGCCGAGCCTCTTGACAAGGGTAAAATAGTGGAATGCCCTCAGGAAACGCACTTCGCCCTCGATAGCGTCTCTTTCGGAATCGTCTATGGCAGCCGTACCTATCTGGCGGAGGAAGGTGTTGCAGTTGCGTATCTCCCTGTATGTGTCGCCGTAAGTGTAGAACCAGTCATCTCCGATATAGGCGTCCATCCCGCCCAGGCCGTCTGACGGATTGAAGCCCACTATCGCCTCGTCCGACCACAGGGCAAGGGTACGCGGGCCGAAATCGTAGAAGACGTCTCCGCTATACAGATACTCCTCGTACTGGATGTTGCTGTACAGCTGGGCCAGCACGGAATTTACGACGGCTGGGTCGTTCCACACATCCTCAGCCGGGATGTAGGTGGACGGCTTGATGTCGAACATACCGTCGCAAGATACCGTCACCAGGACGGAAACCAAGAGGGCAGATACGGAATTTGTTATATTAAATTTCATATTTTCCTGAATTAAAATCCGATATTGAATCCTAAATTGACCGTCTTCATCTGCGGATAGTACATACCGAAGAGCGCGGAGCCCTCGGGATCCATCCCGTCGAGAACCTTTGGCGCGAATGTAAGGAGATTGTATGCACCCACATAGACACGCAGGCTCTGGATCCGGGCTTTCATCGTCCATTTCTGAGGGAGGGTATATCCCAACTCTATGTTCTTCAGCCTCAGATACCACACGTTAGGATTCCAGAATGTGGAATTGTAGGTGTTGCTGACAGGCACGTTGTCTATCCTGGAGGTAGGGAAACGTCCCGGAATCCATTCGCTGTTCAGGTCGGTAGGATCCACCCGGTGCCACCTGTCCGTAAACATCTTGTAACCGTTTCCGAGACCGTCCTGTAGGAATGTACTCTTGTACGGGATGGAGTAGGTGTAGTTGGCCGCACCCTGCCAGAGCATAGAGAAGTCTATGCCTTTCCACGAAGCTGAGAAGTTCAGGCCGAAGAATATTTCAGGGGTGCCGCTCAGATTGATAGGCTGCATATCGTTCTCGTCGATCACTCCGTCATCGTTGAAGTCTTCGAGACGGATATCGCCAGGCATCAGGGTGATGTTTCCCTGCCCGTCGTGGTCGGGAGCAGCCATAATTTCCTCATAGCTCTGGAACTGGCCGATGGCATTGTACACCCAGCCTACATTCTCCCAGCGGTATGCGCTGTTGTTCCTCCAGTTGAGGTATTCGTTCTTGTAGTCGGCCTGTTCGATGTGGAGATTCTTCTTGCGCGTGTAGGAGATATTGGCGCTGATGTCATACCGGAAATCCCCGACCTGGTTCCTGTGGGAAAGCACGAGCTCGAATCCACGGTGCATATCGCTGTTGAGGTTCATTTCCGGAAGGGATGCTCCGAACGAAGTAGGCAATGTGCTTGCAAGGGTGCCTTTCAATCCTGTCCTGTAACGGTGGAACCAGTCGAACTCTATGCCGAGCTTCTGTTTCCACATAGATATTTCCACTCCGATATTTGTCAGTCTGGACTCGTACCACGTGAAATCAGGGTTTATCAGTCCCTTGTCCACAGCCCCTGCCACAAGGTTGTCCTCACCGAACACGAAGTCGTTTCCGGGATAAGTGTATCCTTCATAGAAATTGCCCGGACTGGCATCCACCTCGTCTCCGATTATACCGTAGGAAGCCCTTATCTTGATATTGTCGAAAATATCGGTATTGTCCTTGACAAAACTCTCCTCGGAAAGGCGCCAGCCCACGGAGAATGCGGGGAAGAGATTCCACCTCTTGCCTTTGGCGAACTTATAGGAGCCGTCGTACCTGAAGCTGATTTCGGCAAGGTATTTTCCGGCGTATGAATAGTTGAAACGCCCGACAAGTCCTGCCCAGAACTTTTCCTCGGAGTTGCCGGTCACTTCCCTGTTGTTGGCATTGGCCGCGTCCAGTTCCCCGATGATGCTGTTGTCCAGTTCGCCCTGGGCCTTGAAATACTCGCGCTTGTACTGTTTGGTTTCCCAGAGGAGCAGGCCGGACACGTCGTGACTTCCGAAAGTATTGGCGTATTCGATGGCGTACTGCTGGGTGAGCCACCAGTTCATATCTTCGTACCTGTTGGTCATATTGTTTGTCCTGATCGGCTGTTCGACATATGTGTCATTCGCCTCGTCATACTCGTAGGTACCGTAAGTCTTCGCAAATTCCTTGGCATAGGTAGAGTTCTGCTCGTAATTGACCATTCCCCTGACTGTCAGTCCCTTGATCCACTTGGAAAAATCATATTTAAGCTGGAACTGACCGTTGAACTGATTGGCGGCAGACTGCTTGGTCCCTATCAGGTCCCTGTCCAGAAAGATAAGAGGGTTTCCGCCTCCTGTCAGTACGGCTGCATAATAGTCCTTGTTGCCGTTGACATAAGGGTCATAGATAGGCAGGGCTTCCCTCATAGCCTTGAACACTCCCTGCGAGAAGAGATCGTCGAAAGCGCCTCCGCTTCCCAGTGCCATAGGAGAATCCCTCAGTTCGCGGCGTCCGCTGATATTGAGATCGGCAGTAAGGTTCTCGATAATCTCATAGGTCAGGTTCGAGCGGACGTTCAGGCGCTGGTACCTGTCTTTCGTATTCACTATACCGTCCTGGCATACATAACCGAACGAGGTGAAATACTGTATTTTCTTGTTGCCTCCGGAGATGTTGAGATTGTGGGTCTGCATCGGAGCCGTCTTTCTGAGGACAAGATCATCCCAGTAGACGTTCTTGTAGATGGGATGCGTCCCTTCCTGCACCATACGTATGTCTTCGGCTGAATATACGCCGGACATTCCGGAGTTGTAGCTGTCCTCGTTGACCATACTCATGTACTCTACCGCGTTCATCGTCTCGGCATAGCGGGTGATGCTCTGCCAGGAGTAGTTGAACCCGTAGTTGACCTTGGTCTTGCCCTCGGCCCCTTTTTTGGTCGTGACGAGAATCACTCCGTTAGCGCCCTTGAATCCGTACACTGCGGCGGAGGCGTCCTTGAGGACATTGATGGACTCCACCTCATTAGGGTCTATGGCTGCGTAGGATGACTCCACCCCATCCACAATCACCAAGGCGTTGCCGAAGCCCCTGATGTCGATGCTCGCCCCGTCTTCTCCCGGACGGCCGCTCGTCTGCACGGAACGCACGCCCGGAAGATTGCCGGCGAGGGTGCTCGTAAGGTTCGGCCTGTGGGCCTGGATCAGCTTGTCGCTCTTGACGATGGAGATGGCTCCCGTGAGATGGTTCCGTTTCTGGGTGCCGTACCCGACCACCACCACTTCGTTCAGGGCCATCGCATCATCCCTGAGCACGATATTCATGTTGTTCTGCCCTTCAGCCTTGAATTCATACGACTCCATGCCGATGAAAGACACTTCTATAGCCGTACCTGCCGCAGCTTCGATGGAGAATCTTCCGTCGAGGTCGGTAAGGGTACCGTTTGTGGTCCCTTTTTCCATGACGCCCGCCCCTATCACAGGTTCCCCCTGCGCGTCGAGGACAGTTCCTGTCACAGTGACCTTCCGCCCGTCCTGTGCAAAGGCTGCCTTCCCGCCCGTAATAAGGGATAGAAACAGCAGGCACAGGACAGGAACGATTGTAAAACGACTGTTCATATCCCGTAGTTGATGTTTATTCGGTGGCTATGCGGCGGATGCCGTGGTTATCCTTTTCGGAAACATAGATGACTCCGTCCTCGGTAATGGCGATTCCAGTCGGGTCGTCGAATAGGGCTTCATCGACAGGACCGTCGACATGACCCTGAATTCCCCCAAGCTGCTCTGCTTTCCCCGCCACAGTAGTCACCTGACCGGCCTTGAGGTCGATTTTCCTTATGCAGCAATTATACTGGTCGGCGACATAGATATTGCTGTTTTTGTCCATGCAGATCTGCCCCGGATGATTAAAAAGCGCTCCTTCCAATGTACCATCCTGATATAACTGATAAATGCCGCCTGTGACTTTTTCGCAAGTCTGCGTGTCGATCGAATATTTGTAGATATGCCCGAGATCGGCAACGGATATATAAAGATCATTGTCATTGTTAGGGTCAAATACAAGTCCTGTAGCTGGCTCGGTACGAAAAGTGCCCGGGTTCTGTGTGTCCTCGATGATAAGACCCATATTCTTTGCCGTTTTGGTGTTGTAGTCGAGAACCCCGAGTACACCGTATGCCATAAAATAGATTTCACCGGTGCTCGGACGGACGGCTATGGCACGACTGGCGGAACCGTTGCCTCCTGTAAGATTATCTTTCTTGTCCCAGTTGAACTCGACTTCAGATTCCCATGATGCACCGTCATAATATGCCATCTTGCCTTCGGAAGCATCGCCTCTCATTCCATAGATAGCACCTGTATTAGGATTCATACCTATAGGAAGGATAGACACCCATGACGAAGGAGTTCCGAGATACGTAATTGTTTCAGAATTGACATCGGCCTTATAAACGTTATGCAATCTCGCCATACCCAAGTCGCCTTTCGCACTGTTCTCAAGGGCAAAATAAAGATTTCCGTCTTTGTCAAGAAGCAGAGTGTGATGCTCATTGTCGAAAGTCCCGTAGAATTTCGCCTCGGAAAACGGAAAAGTCCCGGTCGGATTCTCGGCGGCTGTCTCAGCCCCTCCGAACAGTGTCGTCACAGTGGTCCGGTACGTATAGTCGAACAGGGCCTCATAGGTCAGCTCGACATCCTCTTCCCCGGTTTCACCGCTTATTACCACCTTTATCCTGCATTCCTCGCCCGGGCCGGCAGGAACGCTCACCGTTATCGCATCCTCGGCGACGGAAAGCACCTCCGCTTCCTTCTCTGTCCCGAGGTCGGTGTCTATGAAAAAGACCTTTACGGCCTCTGCATCAGTACCGAAATTGTCTCCGGAAAGGGTGACTTCAGTACCCTTACCCCCCCCACAGGATCAAACGTGGCCACGGCAGGGTCTGTGCTTTCTGCAGGCGGATTCACAGGCTCCTCGGTAGTGCCGTCGGTTCCAGTACCGTCTTCCGGCTCTATGTTATCCTGGCATGATATCATCAATGCCGAAAACGCGCACAATGCTGACATCCATACGGATGGAAAAGAATGTGAAAGATTCATAACGTTATCAATTTAAGTTACTAAATGTGGTCTTCAGGCCGTTACGGCTTCTTGGAAGCTGTTTTGAAAACCGGAACAAAATTATAATTTCTGCCACCTATAATACAGGACATTAGGTGTAAAGTAGATATCTTTAGAACATAATCATTTAATATCCAATCGAATGAATAAACCCGGAGGTGCAATTTCAGTAAACCGGTTATAACACGGAAAAGCGGTTACAACACGGCCATCCCTACCCGCGAGTCGGCACAACCGTAATAAAGGAACCACCTGCCGCCGCTGTGCACCAGTCCCTCGATGAACACCGTGCCTGCAGGATATTGCCCGCTTTTCTCGAAAGCCGCTTCGGGCACGAAGAACGGTCTGTCGAGCCTGTCTTTGAGGACTGTCGGGTCAGAAGCCTCGAAAAGGGCCTGGCCTGCACAGTAGGTGCCGGCATTGTAGCAGGTGTCCCTGTCAGGGCCGGTGCTGTTCTTGCCGTTGTACATCAGCAGGATGCCGTTTTCCGTAAGGAGGGCGGGAGGGCCGCATTCCGTCAGTTCGCTGTCGAACCTGCCCGGTCTCGGGACCATAACCTTAAGCAGTCCTCCGTCCTCTCCGAGCACAGGCTGCCAGTCGGTCAGGTTCTCCGAGACGGCCGCATTCACGAATTTCTCGCCCCAGTACATCCAGTATTTCCCGTCTATCTTCGCTATGGTGAGTTTCCCGTCCTTCAGCTGCGTCACTATCGAAGCGGATTTGGAGAAATCGTCCTTGAAGCGGCCTCCGTAAGCCTTGGCGAAGGCCGGCCCGTGTTTCTCCCAGTGCAGGAGATCCCGGGATGTGGCCACAGCAAGACGGGCCTGTTTCCGGTTCCACTGTGTGTACAGCATCACGTATGTCCCGTCTTCTGTCACAGCCACCCGCGGATCCTCGCAGCCGCCCGGGCATTCGTTCTCCTGCTGGGAATCAGGTCCGGGATAAAGCACCGGAGCATCCCTGCGGACGAAGTGCAGCCCGTCATGCGACTCCGCGTACCCTATTCTCGACGTGCGCCTGCCTATGCCCGTGGCGGAATTGTCCTCGGCTCTGTAAAGCACGATGATTTTTCCATCTTCCGAAAGCGTAGCTGCAGGATTGAAGGTGTCACTCTCCTCCCACGCGACAGGCTCGCCCCTCATAGGGCAATCAAAAAATGAGGAAGTGTCCGGAGAAATGACAGGATTGACTCCATCCGGCCTTTCGAACCCGGTCATTGCCCAGTCCGGGAACCCCACTTCTCCGGTACCGGCACAAGACTCGGCGACTGTCAGGACTGCAAGAGATATGGCGATGGCCATAAATATTCTGGATGTATTGTTCATAAGATATTTTTTATATGGTCTCACTGGCTGCTTTTCACTGGAAAGACGGAGGAAGGATTTCCGTACCCCACTTCCTGTCCGGTTTTGAAGAGGTCCTGTATTCGATGACCGCCCCGTTTTCAAGCCTTTCCCAGTCTATCCAGGTGGAATCGTACTTCTTCCCGTCGATTTTCATGGACCGGATGTAGATATTCTTCTCGGAACCTCCTCTGATGACCAGGTCTCCGTTCTTCAGATGCAGTGTCACGGACGTGAATATCGGAGTATTGACAGCGAAGCCTCCCACTCCCGGTATCTCAGGATAAAGGCCCATGCAGGCGAATACATACCAGGCTCCCATAGTTCCGAGATCGTCATTTCCCGGCAGACCGTCCCTCCGGCTCGAATACTGTTCGTTTATCACCCTGTTCACTATGGCCTGCGTCTTGTACGGGGAGCCGGTCCAGTTGTACACCCACGGGATATGGAAGCTCGGCTCGTTCCCAGAAGCGAACCACACGTCATTGTATTTGGCGTCGAGCCGGACAAAGTATTCATCCAGTCTTTCCTCGGCCTTTTCCCTGCCGCCGCAAAGTTCTATCACACCGGCAAGGTCATACGGGACCATCCAGAAATAGTCCGCATATGTAGCTTCCAGGAAATCCTCGGTCAGAGGCTTCCACGAGCCGTCCGGGTTCCTGGACTGGAGCCAGCCGGTCTGCGGATTGTAGAGATTCTTCCAGGAGCGTGCCTTGTCGAAATAGTACCAGCTCGCGAACTCGTTCCCGGCTGCATAAAGGGCGAACTGCCCGATGGCAAAGTCCGAAGAGGTGTACTCTAACTGCGCTGAAGCCTTCCACCAGCCTTTGTCGAGATATTGCTTCAGCCCCGGTCGCGTCTCCACATCCTGGCATTTTGAGCCCGGCACTCTCGCACCTTTCTCCATTGTCCTGAACACAGGCTGGGTATCATAGTTCCTCGCCCCGAAAGCATAGGCATTGGCTATCAGGATGGGAGTAGGGTCTCCCTGCATTATTCCCGTCTCGATGTTCGCCATCACCCATCTCGGGAACGACCCTCCGGCCTGCTCGGCAAAGTCCTGGTGGGACACCACGATGTCCGAAGCTGTCTCAGGCTCCAGCATGGCCAGCAGCTGTATCTGGGTCCAGTAGGTGTCCCAGTTGCTGAAAGAAGTGTACTGCTTGCGCAGTGTGGTGTGCACCTTGAAGTCCGCCCCCATGTATTCCCCGTTCACGTCGCTGCACACATTAGGATGTATAAAGGAGCGGTACAGATGGGTATAGAACTGTGCGGTCCTGTCCGGATTCGTCCCCTCGACCTCTATCTTGCCGAGGCATTCATTCCACCTCTGTTCAGCCTTTATCCTTACCGCGTCAAAATCCCACTCCGGATTCTCCGTCAAGAGATTGAGACGTGCGTTTTCCACAGAAACATAAGATACGCCTATCTTGTATCTGACAGTCCTTCCCTCCGAAAGGTCGAAAGTAAAGTAAACTCCAGAATTCTCGCCTTCGGCAAACGTGCCTCCGTATCTGAGATCCTCGCCTTTCCAAGTACCGGCTTCCACCGCATCCGTATCGAACTCCGCCACGAAATAGACCTTGTACGGGGTCGGATAGCCGCAGAAATTGCCTCCGGTAGAATATCCCTCGCAGCTGCGCGGACCCGTTACGGCTACTGCCGCCTCGGTAATAGGTGTAGCTGCTATTCCGGCACCTATTATAACTGTACCGGATTCCTCCCCGTCAGGAAAGGTATAGCTTGCCATACCCGTCCTCTCTGTCACGGTAAGCTTAGCCTTTATGTCATCCTGCACCATCGTCTCGTAATACCCTGCGTGGCCTTTCTCTTCCGAAAGGGATATGCGGAAATTCCGTATCCTGTCCGGCGACGACTCCAGTCTGCCCTTTACGGGAAAGGTCGGGAAATTTCCCATATGCTCGCATCCGGCTCCGCTGAGCTGGTTGATGACAAAACCGGCATAGTCCGCGAAATAGGACGGAGTGAACTGTACCATTCCGAAAGGATATGTCGCGCCTGGATAAAGATATCCGGAAGCAAGTCCTGCCCCTTCGGTTCCAGTCAGGGTATTTACCATTTCCGCCGGAGTCCCGGCAAATGACGACAGGCTTATGAAAGATGTTGCGGCGAATGCCGCCAAAAACGATACTGACCTGTATTTCATACAATGCGGATATTAGTTTTATAGTGCAAAGTTAGCCCGCATAAGGACATAAAAAGCGCCCCAAGCTCTGCAAAGTATATGTCTGTAAAATATAAATAGCTGTAAACAAGACATTTACACCTCACCACGTATCGGTTTTTAGTAAATCAAAAGGGGTATGAAACACTGTTTACACAGGCTTGCAAGGGCCTGTGCGGAAGACACTCCCTTTTTTTGTCTGATATTTTGGATATTTTTGCCGAAAATGATTTAAGGACTTATGAAACGTATTATTTCCGTGCTTTCAGTATTCGTGACTCTCGGGCTTTCCATATCCGCAGCCCAGACAGTAACGCCTTTTGAAGATGATGACAGGGCCGTATTCCTCGGGAACAGCATCACCGATGGAGGGCACTACCATTCGTATATCTGGCTGTATTATATGACGAGATTCCCGTATATGAATCTTGAAGTGTACAATGCCGGTATCGGAGGGAATACCGCAGGCGATATGTACGAGAGGCTTGACGGGGATGTATTCGGCAAACGGCCTACCGTACTTATGGTGACGTTCGGTATGAACGACACAGGATACATTGAATACAACGGGGATGATGCGGCCGGTTTCGGCGAACGGAAATACAGGGAGTGCAAGCGGAATTTCGAAAAGATAGAAAAACGGCTTCTCGGTCTGAAAGGTGCAAGGATAGTGATGATAGGCAGTTCTCCGTATGACGAAACAGCTATGATAGAAGGAAATACTCCGCTCAAGGGCAAGCAACAGGTAATGGACAGGGTGGTGGCGTTCCAGAAGGAATCCGCCGAGAGGAACGGATGGGAATTCGTGGATTTCAGCAGACCTCTGCGGGAAATAACAGAAAGGGAGCAGGCCAGGGATTCCTCATTCACCCTTACAATGGGCGACCGCATCCATCCGGACAATGACGGGCATATGGTGATGGCATATCTGTTTCTCAAGGCTCAGGGATTTGCTGGCCTGAAAGTCGCCGATATGGAAATAAACGCCGTGGAGGGAAGCGTATCAAGGGCGGAAAACTGCACGGTATCGGCCATCGGGAAAGACCGCCGAGGCATATCATTCGACTATCTCGCAAACTCCCTGCCCTATCCTATGGACACGGTTTCCAGAGGGTTCGGCTCAAAAAGGCCGCAGTCAGGGGCGAAGGAACTTGTTCCTTTTGTGGAGGAGATGAATCAGGAAATCCTGAAAGTGACCGGACTTGAAGGGGAATACAAGCTGTACATCGACGATGAATTCATCGGAATCTGGGACGGAGAGGAACTCGGGGCCGGCATCAACCTGGCCGAAATCACCTGGACACCGCAGTATCAGCAGGCTCTCGAAGTGATGTTCCTCAACGAGTGGAGATGGGAGATAGAACGTAATTTCAGGGATTATGCCTGGATGCAATACGGCTTTCTGAAGCCGCGCGGACTGCTGGACGCAAACGACAGGCGTGCAGTCGAAGCCATCGACGAAGGCAAGGCAAAGGACATCTGGGCAGGAATACACAGGGACAACTATTCGAAACTGATGCACGACAATGTCAGAAAGGCAAGGCTCGACGAGATAAAGCTCCTTCAGGACAGGATGTACGAAATCAACAAGCCCGTAGTGCACAGGATTTCCATACGGAAGAAATAACACTTGCAGGCTTGTCCGGAATGGCACTATCCATCAGACACATACCCGCTGTGATGAAAGTGGCGGCAGCATTCCTGGTCCTTCAGACTGCGGCACCGCACATTCTGTCCTCCGCACAGGAAAAAATATATTTTGTGGACGGCTTTCACGGCGGCATATACGGACATTATCCCGTCGGGACCTATACTGACTATATGACCGGGCTGCTGGAAGAATATCCGGAATGGAGTATGTGCCTCGAAATAGAGCCTGAGACTTGGGATACGGTCAGGACAAGGACTCCGGAAGCATATGCGCGGTTCAGGGAATGGGCAGGAAGCGACAGGGTGGAATTCACCAATCCCACATATGCCCAGCCGTATATGTTCAACATATCAGGTGAAAGCATCATCCGGCAGTTCACTTACGGGATGGACAAGATTGCATCGCATTTCCCCGACGTGAAATTCTCGACATATGCCGTGGAAGAGCCGTGCTTTACAAGCGCCCTGCCTCAAATCCTCTCGCAGTCAGGCTTCAAATACGCCTCACTCAAATGCCCCAATACCTGCTGGGGAGGCTATACCTCAGCACACGGCGGAGAACTTGTAGGCTGGACCGGTCCGGACGGCACTTCTATCCTGACATCGCCGCGGTATGCCTGCGAAGCCCTCCAGCCAGGAAGCGTATGGCAGACTACTGCGTGGGGCAACAAGGATGACTACATCGAGGCTTGCAGGAAATACGGGATACGGAACATTGCAGGTATGTGTTATCAGGATGCCGGATGGACGCGCGGTCCCTGGATCGGATACGGCACCGGGACGAGGAACGGTTCCGAATACGTGACGTGGAGGGAATATTTCGAGGAAAAGTCCTCCGGAATCCCTGGCGAATACTGGCATTTCACCCAGGAAGACGTGCATCCCGGCCTGATGTGGGGCTCGCAGGTTCTGAACAGGATTGCCAGACAGGTGCGCAGGTCGGAAAATATGTTGGTACAGACCGAAAAAGCCGGCGCCATAGCCTTTCTCGACAACGGATACAGATACAGTCAGGCCATCCTTGACGAAGGCTGGCGGACACTGATGCTTGCACAGCATCACGATTCCTGGATAGTCCCTTACAACAGGCTCGGCGACACCGGGACTTGGGCGGACAATATCACACGCTGGACCGGAAATACTGACAGCATCTGCGACAGCCTGATGTCCGGAGTCTTCGATTCGTTTTCCCGTGGAAAGAAAATGTCCGCAAAAGGAAAGTATCTGGTGAGAGTCATCAACACTTCCGGTTTTCCAAGGCGCGAGGCTGTAAGCGTGATGCTGCCGGAGGAATGTCCGTCCGCACCGCTGGAAGTAAGGGATGCATACGGAAGGATACTGAAGTCATACATCGATACCGTTTCCGGACAAAGGAGGCTGACATTCATAGTTTCAGCTCCGGCATTCGGCTATACGACCTGTTCCCTCAAGGGAATTCCGCCAGCTTCCGGGAATGCCTCCTTGTGCCGGACTGCCGCATCAGTCACCACTTGTACGGAAGGGGAAGTCATCGTCGAAAACAGCATATACAGGATAGTATTCGATGCGGACCGCGGAGGCACTGTCAGAAGCCTCGTGGCTTCAGTACCGGAAAAGACGGAATTTGCCGACAGTACATCCGATTTCGCCATCTGTGAACTCAGAGGCTTCTTTTACGATGAGGGCCGCTTCCGCTCCTCCGCAGAATCACCTGCCGTCATCAGGGTCAGGGATATGGGACTGGTAAAGACCGTGGAAATATGCGGGCAGATTGCCTCCGTCCCTTTTACGCAGACGGTGACACTCAGGGAAGGGGACAGGAAAATCGGAATCAGTCTCAGGATAGGCTGGACAAAGGACATCGGAATCGGCAAATATGCCCAGAAAGACGCATATTCCTCCAACAGACGGGCATTCTACGATGACAGGTACAAGCTGAATCTGATGTTCCCTGTATTCTCAGGAAAGGCCGCACTGTACAAGGATGCCCCGTTCGACGTATGCAGAAGCAGGCTGGAGGACACATATTACGAGACTTGGGACAATATCAAACACAATGTAGTGCTTCACTGGCTCGATGTCGCGGAGCTTGACGGGAACCGCGGGTTTGCCGTCCTGACAGATCACACGGGCTCATATTCGTTCGGGAAGCACAACCCCCTGTGCCTGACAGTGCAGTTTTCCGGGAACGGACTCTGGGGCAGGCATTACGGAATCACAGGTCCTGAAGAAATGTCTTTTGCGATAATACCGCACTCCGGAGACTGGCGGGAAGCCGGAATATATGAGGAAAGCATTTCCTGGAACGAGCCTCTCGTATGCGGCATATCACGAAATTCCGGTGTGGAAGAGGCATCATTCATTGATACCGGGAATACCGGGCTTGAGATATCCGCAGCCTTCATTACAGACAAAGGGCTCACGGTGAGGCTGTTCAACCCGTCGGACACGGAGGTATCAGGCACCGTCGGATTCAGGATGCCGGTAAAGGAAATCATCGGGACTGACCTGAACGGGAATCCTGCCTGGAGGCCGGAGACAGCGAAAGGGAAACGGAAGACGGCCATAAAAGTGGAAATCCCGCCTTTCGGCATCAGGACATATCTGCTGACACTCTGACACCGGCCGGAAGTCTTTTGGCACTTTTGCTGAGAGAACAAAAAAGTCCGGAGAAAAGATTGGAAATCGGAGAATAAGTCTTATTTTCGCATCCAGTTTTTAACCAATTAAATTTTTTTGTTATGAGACGAGTAATTTATGCGGCTGCAACTGCTTTTGCAGCATTTGCGCTTATGACGGCCTGCGACAAGGCTGAATCCGGCAATGACAACAATTCAAACGGGGATGGGAACAATGATGTGATTGAATCGATAGCCGATATCCCAGGCGATTACAGCGGGTCGCTGACAGTAACCGTTGCGACTGGAGAACCAACCCCTGTAGAGAACCAGGCTATCGCCATAGCTGCAAACCAGGAGGTGGAAAATTCGATCGATCTTACCGTCAACAATTTCTCATTTATGGGAATTCAATTGGGAAATATCACAATCCCTAATGTGCCGGTCAGCGCGGCAGATGGAACATATTCACTTTCTCTCTCCGAACCTGCCAACGTCACATTGAGTTCTGAGGCCCAGACTATGTTGTCAAGCGCTACGGCTACAGTGACGGGCACTGTTGAAAGTACGGGCGCAACATCGCTTTCTCTAAGCATTTCAGCGATGCTCACAACCGCGCAAACACCAATCCCGGTCACCGTAACATTCACCGGCTCCAAGACAGCAGCAGAGTAACGGCTGTCACGAATCCAGGGAAAAGATTCAAAAACGTTTTATGAAAATAGGAATCTGCAGCGATCACGCCGGCTTCGACTACAAGAGCCGGCTTATCGGATATCTCGAATCTAAAGGTATCGAAGCGGTAGACTTCGGCACGCATTCTACGGAAAGTATGGACTATCCTGATGTAGCCCATCCGCTTGCGGCAGCCGTGGAAGGCGGACAAGTGGACAAAGGTATCGCTATGTGCGGGACGGGGAACGGGATGGCAATGACCCTGAACAAGCATCAGGGCATCCGCGCAGGACTGGCCTGGAACACGGACATAGCCGGACTCGTAAAGAAGCACAACGATGCCAATATCCTCGTAATGCCGGCAAGATTCGCCTCTTTCGAAGATATAGTCAGGATGACCGATACCTGGCTTTCGGCAGAGTTCGAAGGTGCGAGACATCAGAAACGCATCGGCAAGATTCCGCTCCAATGACCGCAGAATCGAAAAATACTGCAACCGGTATTGCGCCGCTGGTCCTGACCGACGGCGCAATGTTGGCTAATAATATCATCGATGACTATCCTTCCGGAATCATCATCCCGGTAGACAAACCTTACCGGTGGACCTCGGCCGACGTGATACGCAAGATAAAATTCGCTGCAGTCAGATATTTCGGAAAGAAAAACCTGAAAGTCGGTCACGCCGGGACACTTGACCCGCTTGCGACAGGAGTACTGCTCGTATGCATCGGGAAAGCTACCAGGCTTGCGGAAACCCTCCAGTCGCACGACAAGGAATATGTGGCAGACATCGCTTTCGGTGCCACTACACCATCTTACGACAAGGAAAAGGAAATCGACAGACATTTCCCGTACAGGCACATTACCGAAACGGCCGTAAGGGAAGCCCTTGGAAAATTCATCGGCGAACAGGACCAGACGGCACCGCTCTTTTCCGCGAAATCGGTGGACGGAGTGCGTGCATACGAGATAGCCAGGAAAATGCTGAAGACCGACGGCCCGGGAAGTCTCGACGAGACGGCCGCAGCCCTTGTCAGGATCTCCCGCATACGCATAACAGGTCTCGAACTGCTCTCCTTTGAAGGCGGGGAAGGAAATGACATAGCTCGGGATGATGCGGAGGAGAGGATTGGGAGACGGCGACAGCGAGCACTGTTGACCCCGTCAGGGGTTGTATCCAGTGCGAACTGCGCCGTCTCCCAATCCCGAAGTACAGTACCGCAGGCCATACCCCCGGCGCAATCCTCCCGGATAAACGTCACCGACAACGCCCACCTGCACCTGCCGCACGCCAGGATAAGGATTTCGTGCAGCAAAGGCACATATGTCAGAGCATTCGCAAGGGATTTGGGAGAAGCTCTCGGCAGCGGAGCCTATCTGGAAGACCTGCGGCGTACCAAAAGCGGGAACTTCGACGTGAAAGACGCCCTAAGCATCGAAGAAGTGCTCCGGATTCTCAAGGCCCATACCGGGCAGACGAAATAAGAACATCTTTCATTAACCTTCATCATCGTATAGATCATATATGGCTATGACACGGACCGCCCCGATATATTCGTACCGGCAAATCTGGAATATCGCCTATCCTATCCTCATCAGCCTGGTAATGGAGCAGATGATAGGAATGACCGACGCCGCTTTTATGGGCAGGGTAGGAGAAGTGGAGCTCGGAGCATCGGCTATCGCAGGAGTCTACTATACGGTCATCTTTATGATAGGCTTCGGTTTCAGTATCGGATCGCAGATCATCATTGCCCGCCGCAACGGCGAGGGCAACTATGCGGAAACAGGCAATATCTTCTACCACGGAGTCTGCTTCCTCCTCGGGCTGGCGGTGCTGACCGTCATCCTGTCCGAAATGTTCTCACCGTGGCTGATGGGCAAGATGGTATCATCTGACGAAGTCGCCGGGGCTGCACTGAGCTATGTCCGCTGGAGGCTTCCGGGGCTGTTCTTCGCCTATGTCACGGCTATGTTCCGCGCATTCTATGTAGGCACCACCCAGACCAGGACACTGACTCTGAACTCCATAACTATGGTACTGTCGAATGTCGTCTTCAACTGGATTTTCGTGTTCGGAAAATTCGGTGTACCGGCAATGGGAATCGCGGGAGCAGCCATTGGCTCCACACTGGCGGAACTGGTATCGCTCATATTTTTCATAGTGTACACGATGACCAGGACCGACTGCGTGAAGTACGGGCTGAACAAATTTCAGGGTTTCAAATTCGGAAAACTCAAGGATATGCTGTCCGTATCCGTATGGACTATGATACAGAACACTGTCTCGCTCTCCACCTGGCTGATATTCTTCCTGTTCATAGAGCATCTCGGAGAACGGTCCCTGGCTGTTTCCAACATCATCCGCAACGTTTCCGGACTTATGTGGATGGTACTTATGGCTTTCTCATCCACCTGCAGCTCGTTGGTCAGCAATATCATAGGATATGGCAGTCAGGATTCCGTCCGCGGTCTCGTACTCAGGATTCTGAAAATAAGCTATGCTGCAGTAGCGGTGCTGGCCATCTTCATTGCAGCCTTCCCGCGGCTCATCATCAGGATATACACGAATATTCCTGACATCATAGATGCCTCCGTCCCGTCGCTGTGGGTGCTGTGCAGCGCATACCTCATCACCATACCTGCAAACATATTCTTCCAGGCAGTTTCCGGTACCGGCAACACCCGCAAGGCCTTTTTCCTGGAACTTACGGCACTGTGCATATACACCCTCTACTGCTTCACGGTCATACACGTCGTCAAGGCGGACGTGGCCGTATGCTGGACAGCCGAACACGTCTACGGTCTGGCTATGGCAATCCTGTGCGGAGGCTATCTGCTGAGCGGCAAATGGAAAAACCGTGTCATATAAGGCGATAGCCTTTCATTTCGCGTTCAAGTGTCTTGTGCACCGGAAAGACGGAGCGGGAAGAATTGATTTTCGCAACGAAATCCCTGACACAGGGATCATCTGTCAAAGCCTGCCGGACAATGTTGTCGGTACAGAGTTTTTCCAACAGCGAATGAAAGCCAGGCCCGTGGTCGGGATGCCTCAGATGGCAGAGTTCGTGAAGGATGACATAGTCGCACAACGGCTCCGGAAGGCGGACAAGATTCAGGTTAAGGTTGATGTTGCCCCGGCGGGAGCAGCTCCCCCAGTTCGACGAATTGTGCTTGATAGTGACATTCCCGACCGTAAAGCCGAATCTGTCGGCAAAAAAGGCCGTTTTCCCCGGCAATATTATCCTGGCTTCATACCTCAGCACGTCTGCAAGGCACCTTTTCAGAATCCCGTCCAGGGCGGCACTCCCCTCCTCCGGCAGATTTCCGGAATAGGTCAGGGTTTTCCTGAATATGGGCCTTGACAGCGAAAGCCACGTCCTGCCGCTCTGCCTGACATCCTCCAGCTGTTCGGTTCCGGTCCGTATCAGCACAGACTTCCGCCCGTTTCCCGAAGCTGCCCGCCACGCACCCGCACCGGATTCAGACCCGTCTGCGCGGACAAACACGATTTCCGACATCAGGGAACGGACTTCAGCCCCGTTTCCAAGCGGGCCGACAGCCTTTCCTGAATCAAGAGCATCTGAAATCTTCCTTTGCTGCCTTGCGACAGTAGCGATGACCCAGTCCCGCTTCTGTATGAAAAACCGGAGGCCCTCATCGTAAGACAAGGACCTCGGGATAGTGATTCTTACCCCGTCAGCAGGATGCACCCTGATGGAAACTCTCCTGCAGGCGGAGCTTTTTACCAATACTACCGGACCTATGTCCGGATCCTGATAAATCTTTTCCAATTACTTCGAACGTTCTGGACGGAGTGCCCTGACAGTCTCTCCAGTACGCCATATCTCACTGTCGTGCAGTTCCTTGAGCTCTGCATTGAGCTTTTCGCGATAATCCGGCCTGCTGTTTGAATCTATGGAAATCTGGGCTTCGTTTCCGGTCTTCACGCTCTCGTAAAGATCCTTGAACACAGGAAGGGTGGCATCGCGGAACTTTTTCCACCAGTCAAGGGCGCCGCGCTGAGCGGTTGTGGAGCAGTTTGCATACATCCAGTCCATACCGTTCTCTGCAATCAGAGGCATAAGGCTCTGGCTGAGCTCCTCCACAGTCTCGTTGAAGGCTTCGGATGGAGTATGTCCGTTCTCCCTGAGCACCTGATACTGGGCTGCGAAGATACCCTGTATGGCACCCATCAGAGTTCCCCTTTCTCCTGTAAGATCAGAGTAGACCTCCCTCTTGAAAGTAGTTTCGAAAAGATATCCCGAACCGACACCGACACCGAGAGCTATGACCCTTTCATAAGCCTTGCCGGTAGCGTCCTGATAAATGGCATATGAGGAGTTGATTCCCTTGCCCTGGAGGAACAGACGGCGCAGCGAAGTGCCGGAACCTTTAGGTGCCACCAGAATCACATCCACATCTGCAGGAGGTACGATGCCTGTCTTGTCATTATAGGTAATGCCGAAACCGTGAGAGAAATACAGGGCCTTGCCAGGGGTAAGGTGCTTCTTCACGGAAGGCCAGGCCGAAATCTGGCCCGCATCGGAAAGCAGGTATTCTATGATAGTCCCTTTCTCGCAGGCCTCCTCTATTTCAAAAAGAGTTTCACCCGGCACCCAGCCGTCTTCCACAGCCTTGTCCCAGCTCTTCGACCCTTTCCTCTGTCCGACAATGACATTGAAACCGTTATCTTTCAGATTCAACGACTGTCCAGGACCCTGGACTCCGTAGCCGAGCACTGCGATAGTCTCGTTTTTCAACACTTCCCTCGCCTTTGCAAGCGGGAACTCAGAGCGGGTCACCACATTTTCCTCGACACCGCCGAAATTCATTTTTGCCATAATTCGTTTTACATTATTGCGGCAAAGCCGCTGATTGTTATTAATTGATATATCATTTACGGTTTCCGTATCTTGCTTCCCGTTTTGCGAGCAACTCGCTCACCTTTTCAAGAGGGGAGGATGTCACTGCCACCTTTCCCGAGCGCACGAACTGTCGGACACAGCCGATATTGTCCAGCTCCCTGTAGAGAGAGTCTATGGCATCGCCGGATCCTGCCAGCTCCACCACGAGAAACTCCGGAGTGACTTCCACTATGTGGGTATTGTACCCGCGAAGAAGCCTGCTCGTATCCTCGCTGTTCTTGAACTCGTCAGTCGAGATCTTGAACATAGCGATTTCGCTCTGGAAAATCTCTTCATCCGTATAGCAGGAGGCGTTGATGACATCCATCTTCTTGTTTATCTGCTTCAGGATCTTGTCCATATTCCTGGCAGAGGTCTTGCAGGTTATGGTGAACTTATGCACGTTTTTCATCGATGAAGCCGAAACGTTCAGGCTTTCGATATTCACCTGCAGCCTGGTAAATACGGCCGCCACCTGATTCAGTATTCCCGATATATTCTCGGAATGCACTATAATGGTATATAAGGTATTGTCTTCCATCATTATGTCCTCCTCAACATTCCATCAGCATATTGTCTATCGGATGCCCCGGAGGGGTCATAGGCATCACATTCCCTTCTTCGGCCACGCATACTTCCAGGAAAAACGGCCCGTCTGTCGAAAGCATTTCCTCCACGGCATCCTTCAGTCCGCTCCTTTCGATGACTCTGCGTGACGGGATTCCGTATGCCGAAGAAAGCACCTGGAAATCAGGGTTTTCAAGATGAGTGAAAGCATATCTCCTGTTGTAGAAAAGCTGCTGCCACTGACGGACGTTGCCGAGATAGCTGTTGTTCAGCAATATCATCTTCACAGGAACCTGGTGTTCCATAATGGTGCCGAACTCCTGGACTGTCATCTGCAGGCCGCCGTCCCCCATAAAGACGCAGATTGTCCTGTCCGGGCGAGCAAAGGCGGCTCCGATACCTGCCGGAATGGCAAAGCCCATAGTGCCCATTCCTCCGGAAGTGATTATGCTTCGCTTCTGTCCGAACCTGAAATAGCGGGCCGCCATCATCTGGTTCTGGCCCACGTCCGTAACCAGGATCGCGTTGTCCCCTGCCGCCGAACTTACGGCAGACACGACTTCTCCCATATTCAGAGGCCCTTCCGACGGATGCAGTTCCCTGTCGATGACGCGTCTGTATTCTTCTTCCTGATATTTTCCGAAACTGTCTATCCACTCGCTTCTGTCCATATGGACCAGCCTTTCGGTAAGCATTGCCAGGGACTTCCTGCAATTCCCGAGAACCGGGATGTCAGCCGGTACGTTCTTCCCGATTTCGGACGGATCTATATCCAGATGGATGACCTTGGCCTGCCTGGCATACGTAGCGAGATTGCCGGTCACCCTGTCGTCGAAACGCATACCTACCGCTATCAGGACATCGCATTCGTTGGTCTTGACATTGTTGCAGTAGTTACCGTGCATACCGAGCATACCCTTGTTCAGAGGGTGTGCTGTCGGCATTACCGAAAGCCCCAAGAGGGTGCAGCCGAACGGCAGCTCTCCCTTTTCCACGAATTTGCGGAACTCGTCCTGGGCCCCGCCGAGTTCTATGCCCTGCCCGGCGAGGACAAAAGGGCGTTTGGCAGCATTTATGGCTGCCGCAGCCTCCCTGATTCTGGTTATGTCTATTTCAGGGTCATCATCGTAGCTCCGTATATAGGTTACCTTTTCAGGCCGGTAGCAGGTCATTCCCGTCTGGGCATTCTTGGTAATAGTCAGGACGACAGGACCCGGACGTCCGCTCGTAGCCACGAAAAAGGCTCTGGCTACCACACGGCTGATTTCGTCAGGAGAGCTTATCTGATAGCTCCATTTGCTTATGGGCTGGGTAACGCAGGTGAAATCCACTTCCTGAAAAGCATCGGTCCCTATCAGTTCGTTGGCTATCTGCCCGGCAATCACTACTATGGGCGTACTGTCGAGCATAGCGTCAGCGATACCGGTAAGCGTATTGGTCGCGCCGGGTCCGCCTGTCACCATACAGACCCCGGGCTTCCCCGAAGCCCGCGCGTAGCCTTCGGCCGCGTGCGTCGCGCCCTGCTCATGTCTCACCAGGATGTGGTTTATCTCATCCGTATGATCCATCAGGGCATCATACACGGGCATTATGGCCCCGCCGGGGTATCCGAAAACAGTGTCGACCCCTTCCCGAATCAAGGCTCTCAACAGGGCTTCCGAACCTGAAACCCGTTCTGAATTTTTCGCATCCATTGTCAAACTCGTTCTGTTTCTCAATAGTAATTCTGTTCCCTATCCTTAATTTGCCTGTCCTTACCTTAATCGACAATCCTTACTGCGCCCTTGTCTGCGGAAGATACCAGTTTCGAATAAGCCTTCAATGCCCTGGATATCTCACGCCGGCGCGAATGTGGCGTGAAGGCGGCATCGCCTCTGGACATCTCTTCTGCCCTTCTCACAGAGAATTCATCCTCGGACACTTCAGCATTGATAGACCGCGAGTGTATGTCTATCGATATCATATCACCGTCGCGAAGCAGGCCGATATTGCCGCCGGAGGCGGCTTCAGGGGAAATATGGCCTATGGACAGCCCGGACGTGCCTCCGCTGAAACGGCCGTCGGTAATCAGGGCACACTCCTTTCCGAGATGGCGGCTCTTTATGTAGGATGTAGGATAAAGCATTTCCTGCATTCCGGGACCGCCTTTCGGTCCCTCGTATGAAATGACGACCACGTCTCCGGACTGCACCGCCCCGCCGAGAATCCCTTCGCAGGCTTCCTCCTGGGATTCGAATACCCTGGCAGGACCCCGGAATTTCAGAATGCTTTCATCCACGCCGGCAGTCTTCACGATACATCCGTCCCCGGCGATGTTGCCGTACAGCACGGCCAGTCCTCCGTCACGGGAATAAGCGTGGGCTACATCGCGGATACATCCGGCGATCCTGTCCGTATCGAGCTCAGGATAAATATCAGTACACTCGCCCAGTTTCACTGTCCTTTCGAACGAAGGTGCGGCCAGATATTTTTTCTTCGATGCCGGTCTTGCCGACGGCCTCATGATATCGTTTTCCTCTATGGCTTCGGCCAGTGTCCCGTAATCGACCCTCGACACCCCCGTATCGAGGAAACCTCCGCGGTCCAGTTCTCCGAGTATCCCCATAATACCGCCTGCCCTGTTTACATCCTGTATATGGTAGCTGCAGTTCGGAGCGACCTTGCAGAGCACCGGAATTTTTCTCGAAAGTTCGTCTATATCCTTCATTTTGAAGTCCACACCGGCTTCACGGGCTACCGCCAGGAGGTGCAGCACCGTATTGGTGGACCCGCCCATGGCGATATCCATGGACATGGCATTCAGGAAAGCCGCCTTGGTGGCGATGGAACGCGGCAACACGGACTCGTCATCGTCATAGTAGTATGCCCTGGTATTCCTGACTATCAGGTCGGCCCCGAGCATGAAAAGTTTCTTTCTCTCCTCGTGCGTAGCCAGCAGGGTGCCGTTCCCCACAGGAGCGAGACCGAGAGCCTCGGCAAGACAGTTCATGGAATTCGCAGTGAACATCCCTGAACAGCATCCGCAGGTAGGACAGCCCATGCGTTCCAAAGCGGCCAGTTCTTCGTCAGAAACAGTCTCGTCTGCGCCTTTTACCATAATATCTATCAGGTCGTAGTCTTTCCCGTTCACACGCCCCGCTTCCATAGGCCCTCCGGAGACGAAGACTGTCGGGATATTCAGTCTCATGGCAGCCATCAGCATACCCGGGGTGACTTTGTCGCAGTTCGAAATGCAGATCATGGCATCGGCGCAATGCGCGTTGCACATATATTCCACGCTGTCGGCTATCAGATCTCTCGACGGCAGGGAATAAAGCATCCCGTCATGTCCCATGGCGATACCGTCATCTATGGCTATGGTATCGAATTCCGCCGCAAAAAAGCCGCTTTCCTCTATTCTTTTCCTGATTTCCTGTCCGATTTCATGCAGATGGACATGTCCGGGAACGAACTGTGTAAACGAGTTCACTATCGCTATGACCGGCTTTCCGATCTGCTCTTCTTTCATACCGTTGGCCCGCCAGAGCCCTCTCGCACCGGCCATTTTCCTGCCTGTCGTGCTTTTTTTACTCCTTAATTCCATATATGAACGCCTTTCCGGCGAATTAGTGTTTTATTCCATAAAAAAAGCGCCTGCCTGCGGAATCCGTTCGCAGGCAAGCGCACCAATATATACCTGTAGGATTCCCGGATATTACGGAACAATAATGGAGATGACCACGACGACCACCACCAATAGACTGATAATAATGGAAATATTTCCGTTCACCGTCATATCCGGATATCACTTTGTTTTCTCAAGTGTCAAATTTACTAATAAAAATCGAAATGACAACAATCACATCGACAAAATGCAGCCGGCTATGAAATCTCCGGTTTCCTCCGTGCCGTACTTGCTGTCCGGCACGATATCCTGTGTGCAGACACCGGAGGCAATGGCGGTTTCACACGCTTTTCTGACGGCAGCCCCCTCCTCCACGGCCCCGAAGGCATCCTCGAGCATCATTGCAGCTGACAATATCGTGGCTATCGGATTCGCGATATTCTTCCCGGCGGCCTGAGGAAACGAACCGTGAATCGGTTCGTAAAGACTCGTATGCGCTCCTGTAGAAGCTGACGGGAGAAGTCCTATGGAACCGTTTATCACACCTGCAAGGTCGCTGAGTATGTCCCCGAACATGTTTTCGGTAAGAATCACATCGAAGTCCCGCGGATTCGACACCATCTTCATGGCAGCATTGTCCACGAACAGGAAATCCAGCTGCATATCGCCGTACCTGGCAGCATGCACTTCCTTTACGGTTTCCCGCCACAGCCGCGACGTAGCCAGGACATTGGCCTTGTCCACCAGAGTCACGCGCCCGCGCCTGCGGGCAGCGTATGAAAACGCGACATCTGTCACACGTTCTATCTCCGCCTTTGAATAGACACAGGTATCGAATGCCTTGTCGCCGGCCTCATTGCGGCCGCGAGGCTCGCCGAAATACATACCTCCGGTAAGTTCACGCACTACTATGAAATCGGCACCGTCGACGATTTCGTTTTTCAACGGCGAGGCCGATACGAGTGACGGATACGGTCTGACAGGTCTTATGTTGGCGTACAACCCCAAAGACTTGCGCATTTTCAGGAGGCCCTGCTCCGGACGAACCTTGGCGGAAGGATTGTTGTCGTATTTCGGGTCGCCTATGGCCCCGAAAAGGACGGAATCCGAAGTCATGCATATTTCGTGCGTGGCATCGGGGTATGGGCTGCCGGTCTTGTCTATGGCACACGCGCCCACGTCGGCATACCTGTATTCGAATTCGTGTGAATATTTTTTTGCGACAGCATCCAGAACCTTTACGGCCTGGGCTATGATTTCGGGTCCTATACCGTCGCCCGGCAAGACTGCTATCTTCTTTTTCATAATCAAAAATGCTTTAATGCGAAGCCTCGTATTTGAGGATGGAACCCTGGTCTGCCAGCAGATAGTCTATATCTGAATAGCCTTTCATCAGGCACTCCTTCTTGTAGCCGTTGATTTCAAAACTTTCCTCTCCGGTCTTCGGAGCGGATATGGTCTGTCTTCCAAGGTCTATCGTGACTTCCGTGTCCGGAGCGGTCCTGAGTTCAGCGGTAAGGTTCTCGAGATACTGTTCCGAGACTTTTACCGGAAGAAGACAGTTGTTAAGGGCGTTGTTCCTGAAAATATCCGCGAAGGATGAGGAAACCACGGCCTTGAACCCGGCATCATGCAGGGCCCAGGCGGCGTGTTCGCGGCTGGACCCGCAGCCGAAATTGTTCCCGGCCACCAATATGACTCCTCTCTGTCCGGAAAGAGGATGATGCTCTACCGGAGTGCCGTCGGCATGGAAACGCCAGTCATAGAACAGCTTTTCGCCGAATCCCTCCCTGACCGTCGTCTTCAGGAAACGTGCCGGAATAATCTGATCCGTGTCGATATTGTCGACGGGGACGACGACTGCCGTAGATTTTATTATGTTTATCTTGTCCATAGAAATATTATCCTATTATACTGTTATTATTTGGCAGATCCCTCGGCTTCGCTACGGATGACAACAAGGGCACTGTGGATGACAGGAGCGCCTTATACAGGCATTCCGAGACGTCCTGTGACGGCAGCCTCCGCCGCGACGAGAGGTCCGGCAAGGATGGTTCTGGCCCCATAGCCCTGACGCCCTTCGAAATTCCTGTTAGACGTCGAAACCGCATACTTCCCCTCCGGAATCTTATCGGCATTCATCGCCAGACAGGCGGAACATCCGGGCTGACGTATCTCGAAGCCGTGGGCACGCAGTTCATCGCCGATTCCTTCAGACTCTATCTTCGATTCCACTTCTTTCGAACCCGGGACCAGCCAGACAGTCACGCCATCCGCCTTTTTCCTGCCTGCGACAGCCTTGGCGAAAGCCCTGAAATCTTCGATACGCCCGTTCGTGCACGACCCGACGAAAACGTAGTCTATCTTCTTCCCGGTCATAGGCTCGCCGCGATGGAAATCCATATAGGCCAGGGCCTTGTCGAATGTCGCGGTATCGCAGCCCACGGCAGAGTCCGGTATCGCGGCATCCACTGCCACGCCCATGCCGGGATTCGTCCCGTAGGTCACCATCGGGCGTATGTCGGAAGCGTCGAAATGCCATTCCTTGTCGAAAACAGCATCCGAATCCGTCTTCAGCGTACGCCAATACGCGATTTTTTCGTCAAGTTCATCACCTTTCGGAGCGAAGCGCCTGCCGGCGATGTATTCGAAAGTCCTGTCATCCGGAGCTACCATACCTCCTCTCGCGCCCATCTCGATGCTCATATTGCAGACAGTCAGACGGCCCTCCATGCTCATATTCCGGAACACTTCTCCGGCATATTCCACGAAACATCCGGTACAGCCGTCTGTCCCGAGCCTGGATATGATATACAGTATGACATCCTTCGGGGTAACGTTCGAAGCGAGAGTTCCGTCTACGGTTATCCGCGCCTGCCGCGGCTTGGACTGGAGCAGGCACTGGGTAGCCAGTACCATTTCCACTTCACTCGTTCCTATGCCGAAAGCTATGTTTCCGAAGGCGCCGTGAGTGGCCGTATGGCTGTCTCCGCAGACCACGGTCTGGCCGCAGAGAACTATTCCCTGTTCGGGACCGATGACGTGCACGATTCCGTTGCCTGGATCTCCGAGAGGGAAATATGTGATTCCGTTCTCTTTCGTGTTGATGCCCAGCTGTTCCACGGCCCTGCGGGAGGACTCGTCAGTGATAGGCTTGTCCTGTCCGAGGGTAGGGACGTTGTGGTCGCAGGTGGCGAAGGTCCTTTCGGGACGGAAAACCTTCAGTCCTTTGGCTTTCAATGCATTGAACGCCTGGGGAGATGTCACTTCGTGAACCAGATGGCGATCTATGTACAGGACGTCAGGCCCGTCAGGGATGTGTTTCACCACGTGGCTCTCCCATATCTTGTCAAAAAGCGTCGTTCCCATGATCATATTATTTTCGAGATGGCATTGACGTAAGCCTCGACAGAGGCTGTCACGATATCTGTATTGGCTGAAAAGCCGTAGTAGATATTGCCCTTGTTTTCTATCTGGATGTGGACCTTTCCGACGTCATCGGTACCGCGGGTAATGGCCTGGACCAGATATTCTTCCAGATTTATCTTCCTGTGTACCAGACTTCTGACAGCCTTGAATGCCGCATCCACAGGACCGTTCCCGCTCGAAGTGGCCACGCATTCCTCTCCGTCGATGATGAGTTTGACAGTAGCCATCGGTATGGCATTCTTTCCGCAGACTACCTGCAGGTATTTCAGATGCATTCTCTGTTTGAGTTTGTCCTGGGTCACACCTGCTATTATATAGAGATCCGAATCATTGATTTCCTTCTTGCAGTCTGCCAGTTTCAGGAACTTGTCGTATGCGGAATCCAGCTCTTCCTTGTTCATATGGATGCCCAGACGCTGGAGATGATGGTTGAGGGCCGCCCTGCCGCTGCGGGCCGTAAGTTCTATCGTGGAGTCGTTCACCCCCACATCCACCGGGTCTATGATTTCGTAGCTTTCCCTGTTTTTCAGCACGCCGTCCTGATGTATGCCCGACGAATGGGCGAAAGCGTTTCTGCCGACTATGGCCTTGTTCGGCTGCACAGGCATACGCATGAGCGTAGAGACCGAATGCGATACCTTATAGAAATGCTTGGTCAGGATATCGGTATGGACAGGTATGTCTTTCCGGCACTTGATGGCCATCACTACTTCTTCCATAGCCGTGTTTCCGGCCCTTTCTCCGACGCCGTTGATGGTCACCTCCACCTGGCGTGCGCCGTTCAACACACCTGAAAGCGTATTGGCGGTAGCCATACCGAGGTCATTGTGGCAGTGTGTGGAGATGATGGCCTGATCGATGTTCGGTACGTGGTCGCACAGGTACTTGATTTTCGCCCCGTATTCCTCGGGAAGGCAGTATCCTGTGGTATCGGGGATATTGACGACAGTGGCGCCTGCCTTGATTACAGCCTCGACGACACGGGCAAGATACTCGTTTTCAGTCCTGCCGGCATCCTCGGCATAGAATTCCACGTCATCCACGTACTTCCTGGCGTATTTCACGGCGGCTATGGCCCGTTCCAGGATTTCCTCGCGGTTTGAGTTGAACTTGTACCGGATATGGTAGTCGGAAGTGCCTATCCCCGTATGGATTCTCTTTCTTCTGGCAAAATGGAGGGCATCGGCCGCCGCATCGATGTCTTTTTCCACGGCGCGTGAAAGTGCGCAGATGGTCGATTCCGTCACTATTTTGGATATCTCGACGATGGACTTGAAGTCGCCCGGACTCGAAATGGGGAATCCGCATTCGATAATATCCACCTTCATCGATTCAAGCTGCTTTGCGAGCTCTATCTTTTCGATAGTGTTCAACTGGCAGCCCGGAACCTGTTCCCCGTCCCGCAATGTAGTGTCAAAGACATAAAGTTTCTGATCCATAATATTGTTTTTAAGTTCGTAATTTACGTTTTTTCATCAGTTCACTACGTTCCAACGCCGTTGTGTCCCGACATCCGTCAAAAAAAATATGCCTCCGGCAGAAACTCCGGAGGCATAAACGTCATATCTTGCTTGCTCAACACAATACATCACGACACCCGGCAGAGTTTCATAAAGTGAAATTCCGTAGAGATAGTCGCAATATGGATGAGTATCGTTTCATAATTTTCCGTTCATCTCTACAAATATAGAATTTTTATTTGTGAATTGCTACTTTTTTATGCGATTTCTTTTCTTATCTTCGCGGCAAATTTCCTTGTCTTATGAAAAATCCGGCTTTTCTTTTCGATCTCGACGGAGTAATATTCGACTCTGAGGGACAATACACCATATTCTGGAACAAAATCGGAGAAGATTATCTCGGAGATCCGGACCTTGCCGGGAAACTCAAGGGCACGACCATAGAATCGTCCCTCCAAAGATGCTTCCCCGATGACAGGACCAGACAGGAAGAGGTCAGGAAGAAACTCTACGATTTCGAAGCCCGGATGCGGTTCGAATATATTCCCGGTGTCTTCGAGTTTCTCACTTCACTGAAAGAGAAGGGTTTCCCGACTGCCATAGTCACGAGTTCGAACCGGGTCAAGATGGCACAGGTATACAAATCGCGCCCGGAACTGCCCGGGATGGTGACCTACGTGCTTACCGGCGAGGATTTCCCCGCATCGAAGCCGGCCCCGGACTGCTATCTCATAGGTATGTCCCGATGCGGCTCGTCTCCGGAAACCACATTCATCTTCGAGGACTCGTTCAACGGCCTGGAATCGGCCCGCAGCTCCGGAGGACACGTCATCGGACTCGCCACCACCAACAGCCGCGAAGCCATCGCCCCATACTGCGACTTAGTCATAGACGACTTCAGGGGAATCACAGCAGAGCAGCTGGTAATATCTTGAAAAAAAGACGTAGCTGACGTTATAACAGTAAAATCACTCCGCGAGCAATTCAATATGACGCAGGAAGACCTTTCCTTGAAATCCGCGGGCGAACAAGAACTGTACTCGTTCCAAATCGACGTAGATGAATAAGTTTCCCCTTTAATCACAATGCCTTGATTATGCCGAAATGGCTTGTCCAGCTGCTGTCTTTATACGCTTCGACGCTTTTTGCCGGAACTTTCGCTAAGTTAACCTAAAAGTACAGGTTCTCTTTTTCCGGCACCTTGTTCTCCATAAACATAACATAGTAAATCGGGAGATAAAGGATATTTCCTTTTGTCCTTATTTCCCTTTCGTTTGAGAGAACAATAGATGAAACAATATGGTAGTCCTGATTTGTCATCAGGTTATCCAATGCACTATGAACTGTATAATCCTTTCCGGATTTAACTTCAATAGGCAGGACGCTCATGGTGCTACTGTCATCAACAAGGAAGTCTACCTCACCTTTCTGCTTATTGTCGTAGTAAAACAATTTTTCGTAATGTGCTTTCAGTTCCTGGGCAACAGCGCTTTCATATACAGAACCGAGGTTAATACTGGCAATGTCGTTCAGTATTGGCTGGATATTGTAATGATACAACTGGGAAGTAAGCATACCTACATCGTTCATGTGCAGCTTCAATAAATTTTTCTGTTGGGATTCTGCCAAAGGATATTTCGGATTGCTGATTGCGTGGGATGCTATCGTAATACCTGAATTGATCAGATACTCAAACTCCTCCACATAATTGCTGAATCTATCGCCTTTCCTGTCCAATATATCTTTTGCCACAATCCGCTTCTTCTTGTTCTCCATCTGGGAAGGGATCATATCATAGATACGGCGGATGTACAGTTTCTTGGCAGCGTCCTCTTCGTAACGTGAAGCATCGACACCATATAGATCTTTGATTGCCCCCTGAACTTCTCTCACTTTGACGATATTATGGGAGTTCAAATATTCATTTACTACATCCGGCATACCACCCACAAGCAGGTATCTTTTGAAAAGACCTAACACTTTATCATGAATTTCCTGGGGCAAAGGCTGTGTCTGCTCAAAGGATTTCCTTAGATGCTTAATCGCATCCTCACCGAAATCATTTGCAATTAGGAATTCTTCAAAGTCCAGCTGGTACATTTTTCTTGGAATAATACTTCCGACTGGAACAGAAACAGTCTTTTTCAATGCAATTCCCAACAGGCTTCCGCTGCAGATAAACCGATACCGGTGTTCTTGCCTAAAGAACTTGAGCATAGTCAGAAATTGCGGATAATGCTGAATTTCATCAATGAAGACCAATGTGTTTTCATATCTGTCCAGCTTGGACCCTGCAACCATACTTAAGTTCAGGTAAAACTCTTCCGTGGTGCGAACATTCCTGAATATCTTGTCGCCTGCATCATCTTCCACGAAATTTATCTCCACATAGTTGTCATAGAGTTCTGTTCCTACATCTCTTATGATGTAAGACTTGCCTATCTGCCTCGCTCCTTCAATAAGGAGAATCTTGTCCTCATTGGACCTGAGGTGGTCATCTATATATGATCGGATCTTTCTGTACAGCATCGCTTCTACACTTTTCTAAAAGATTAGATAGCGCAAATATACACTTTTTCATAGAAATAAATCTTATGATTCTACACTTTTTCTACATTCCCGTGTCTACTTTGTACCAGCATGAAAAAGTAGACACGGAAAAAATTTTTTCAGTTAAACATTTTTTCCAAAGTAGACAATAGCGATATTTTTGTCTGATCTGATTTTCCAAAAGTAGACATTTCCTATAAATTTACGTCATATTTGTTTTCAAAAGTGGACACATTTCCTAA
>CALVBH010000033.1 GCA_944325765.1 uncultured Bacteroidales bacterium | reverse complement strand
GGAGTTTCGCTGGGCGTTGGGCGACACCGCAACAATACCGTTGCTGCGCACGGCATTTGAAAAACGCATACCGTTAGGCGATGCCGTTCATCGGAGAATGATGCGCGATTTCCGCTTGTATATGCTGGTTGGAGGTATGCCAAAAGCCGTCTGAGGATTGAAAAGTTTGCGGAACTTATCCAGTCCGACAACGGTCGAGTATTTGTTCAAAAGTCAACAGGCTATACACCACCGAAGTGCCGGACAATAAAAATCAATATCCGATTCTGAAATAATCCAGCACCGCTTTATAGTTGTCCTGTGCGGTAAGACATGTATCTGTCAGATATCCTGGGGTATGTGACCATTCTCGCAGGCCGCGGTAGTAAAACATCTTCAGTTCATCTGTGATAATGAACGGTACTATTCCATGATTAAGGCATTCTTTAAACATGACAAGTCGGCCGATGCGTCCGTTGCCGTCCTGGAACGGGTGTATTGACTCGAAGCGTTGGTGAAAGTCCAGAATATCTTCCAACTCTATGACATGTTTTGCTTTATACTCCTTTAACAGAGAACGTACTGCCGTCCCGACCTGTTGGGGATGTACAGTCTCCATACCACCTACTTCATTCGGCAGGCGCTTGTATTCTCCGACTGCAAACCAGGACTTCGAGGCATCGGAAGTCCCTGTTTTAAGCAACCTGTGCAGTTGTTTGATCATACTCTCGGAAAGAGGTTCCCGGGCATTGTCAATTATGAAATCTATGCAGCGAAAGTGATTGGTCGTCTCGATTATGTCATCCACTCTGATAGCCTCATCTGTAATGCCGATAGTGTTTGTCTCGAATATGTAGCGAGTTTGTTCTTCCGTAAGACGACTGCCTTCGATATGGTTGGAATTGTACGTCAAATCTATCTGAGTCCGATGATAGATGCCTCCTTTGATTTTTCTTTCTTTCTGCTCTCGCAAAGTTTTCAGAAGCGGTGAAATATGTTTTTTTGCATTTTTCCTCGACGGCAACGGCGCTTCTGCGGGAATGTTCCAAGTCTTTCCCACCAAATATGCCCCTGAAATTTTGCCTTGGGAGCAATAATGCCGGACAGTCCTTTCTGCAATGCCATGTAATGCGGCATATTCTTTCACTGAGATGAAATCCATATCTATCGGCAAAAAGCATTAATATCTGAGGTAAATATAAGTATTTTTTTGCCGATATCGGCAAGAAAATGTAAAATTGAACTCGCTGCGCTCCGATATCCCTGCAACGGCATATTTTCTCTCCTAGGGATTTCGTCGCTGTGCTCCGATATCCCCGCCCGCCTGCGGCGGGGCGTTGCCAAAACAGGGAAAAACAGGAAAGCATGAGTGAACTCTGCTTTCCTGTTTTTCCCTGTTTTGGCGGAGAGAAGGGGATTCGAACCCCTGTGACCCTTTAGGAGTCAACACGCTTTCCAGGCGTGCCTCTTAAGCCACTCGAGCATCTCTCCCTATATGAAAACCCGGTTCAGATTATTTCCCGAGTTCCATTATTTCGTTTTTCTCTGCATCGAGGAGAATGAGGTTTTCCCCGTCTGCCTTTACCGATGCGACCTTGCCCATAGCTCCCAGAACAGCGCTTTCGGCTTTCATATTCTCTTCGGGACCGGCCATCATAGTAGTAGCCATATTGCCGAAGGTGAGTTCCCTGCCATCGATTGTATAGGCACCGTTCATAATATTGCACCCGGTGAAGCCATGAACTTTGGATTCTTCAGTGTTGAATTCGATGAAAGGCTTCTCGTCTCCGATCACGGTGATTTCTTCACCATTAACCTTCAGTATATTCCATTTTCCGTTGATATCAGGCTGTCCGCAGCAGGAAGCCAGAGTCAAGGCAAAGGCGGCAAGCGCCGAACCGATCAGAATACGTTTCATAATCATGAAAATTTTCAATCCGGGGCAAAGATACAAATTTTTCATAAAAAGAAGAATGCCCGGTAAATTTTCGGAATTTTCAGAAGACGTCTCCATCGGGATGCTCGCGTGAGGAATCTTCCAGAATATATTTTTGAGCGTGTTGCGATGTATACCGAGGATTTCAGCTATACGTGTCAGCGGAACTCCGTTTTCGCGCATAGTCCTCACTTCTTCCCACCGCTCGCTGACGGCATTCCTCTTGGAAGAACTTCCCGCAGGCCTGCCGAGCCTGATGCCGGTGGCACGTTTCAGGGCCAGGGCTTCACGGGTGCGTTGTGAAATCAGGTTTCTTTCTATTTCCGCAGCGAGAGCGAAGGCAAAGGCGATTATCTTGGAGTTGATATTGTCCGACAGGACAAATCCGTCCTTTATGGTCTGTATCCGGATTCCTCTGGCGGAGCAGAAATCGAGTATGGACATAATCATCAGCATGTTGCGGCCGAGCCGGGAAATTTCGGTACATACCAGCAGGTCGCCGCGCTTCATCCTGCGGAAAACCCTGCCGAGCGTCCGCTTTTCCACGGCTTTCATTCCCGAGACCGACTCCAGCACCCATTTGTCCACCTTCAAACCGTGTTCACTGCAATATCTGTCTATCTCGAATTTCTGGCTGTCGTAAGTCTGCATTTCCGTACTGACCCTGATATAGGCGTAAATCATAACGGTTCCTGATAAATAAAACAATAACCTCTATGTCGGCAAATCTGCACATAAAAACGTCCTATTTCTCCATCAAGAATATCACTCTCGGATATACCCTGCCGTACAGGTGGACCTCGAAAATCGGCTTCAAAGGGGCGAGACTGTCCGTTTCGGCAGACAATGTATGGATATTCTCCAGCATGAAAGGTTTGGATCCGCAGTACTCCCTTACCGGCGGCACCGGTTTCGACTATGCAGCCACGAGGACTGTTTCATTCAATATCGATCTTAAATTCTAATTTTCGGCGGAAATGAGAAAAATTTTATATATAGTATTGGTTTGCAGTGCTTTGTCTGCAATATCCTGTTCGAAAGAGGCTTTGAACACTTCTCCGTCCGGCTCTTTGACGCCTGGGCAGGTCTTCGAGAATTCGGAAGCCGCACAGAGCGCAGTGGATGGAATCTATCGTCTGATGTACACCAACGGATGGTGCGGTTTCGATTCGGAGCATCCCGGACTTGCCGGTTTCACGATGGCTCATTCGCTGATGGGGGAAGACCATCTGCAGTACGCCCAGAGCAGCGGCTGGTTCTATTACGATTATGCCTTCCTGATATCACAGGACTGGACTGCTACTTACGGACGCCAGCACGGGACCTGGAATATGTTCTACACCTTTATCTCTCTGGCGAACTATGTAATCGACCATGAAGCCATGCTTTCTGCCGATGCGACTGGAAATGATGTCCTCGGCCAGGCATACGCCATCAGGGCGTTTTCCTACTATTGCCTGTACGAAAGTTTCTGTCAGGGAAACTATACTGAAAACAAGACGGCTCCGGGCGTGCCGATTTATACGAAGGGTACCGACAAGAATACCGGGGGCGTCGGCAGAGGTACAGTGGAAGGGCTTTTCACTCAGATAAATACCGACTTCCAGAAATCCGTGGACTTCTTCAAGGCAGGGACAGGGGTGCAGAGCCATCTGTCGCACATAGACATTTATACCGCTTACGGACTGTGGGCCCGTGCCGCCCTTGCGCAGCAGGACTATGGCAATGCCAAGACCTGTGCGGAAGAAGCGCTGAAAAAGCCGGGACTTGACAGGGTGGCGTCATTGTCGGCTCTGGGAGGCTTCAACAACCGCAATGTTTCCGACGTCCTCTGGGCTTTTCAGCTGACGACAGACCAGGTAGCCACATACGGCAGTTTCATTTCCCATATGGCGATGGACGGCACTTACGGTTCCAGTGCGCCGCAGTGCATCGACTACTGGCTTTATGAAGAAGGAATGGCGGACAACGACCTCAGGAAGTCCTGGGCTCAGGAAACCGAGTCGGGCGACTCTTATTTCTACTGGCAGACCAAATTCACTTACCAGGACCCTACGACCGGAGTGGCGGATATCATAAACCTCCGTGCGGAAGAACTCCTGCTGACACTGGCGGAATGTCTGGTAAGAGAAGACAGTGACTATACCGGTGCCAGGGAATGGGAAGGGTGCCTGACCTGAGAAGACTGAACCTGGGATATATGCGGGATGAGAGGCAGCCTGCGCCGGTATCGCAGCCAGCCAATTCTCCGGAATTCTTCTACCTCATCCCTATGTCGGAATTCGATTCCAATGAAGCGCTCGATCTCGCTACCGATCAGAATCCTTCATAAGCAACCTGTAATATTGATGAATATGAAAACAGTTAAGATATTGGCTTTTAGCGTGGCATTCGCCGCTCTGGCAGGATGCGACTCCACCGAGATGGTGACTTACGAAGCCCGCAGCGGCGAGGCGTTTTTCGAGACGGACTCCTATTCGGAATTTCTTGAGACAGGAGGAGAACATACCTGTACCGTTTCCGTCGCCAGAGGCAATGCCGGAGGGCAAGTTTCCGTGCCGGTGAACTTTTCGGTCGACAACGAGAGTCTCGCATCAGCGTTCGATGCCCCCTCAACCGTAGAATTTGCGGACGGTGAACTGTATGCAGACTACACTTTCTCCTACGATGCTACCGGTCTGGCCCCGGGCGAATCCGTGGTGGCGACAGTATCGTTGGCCGATACCGACCTGCCGTACAGCACAACCTGCTCTGTGTCCATCATGATGGACTACACATGGTCGGCGTATGCCACCGGCACCTATACCTCTGCATCCATGGAGGCAGACTGGACACTGACCCTTTATCGAGCGGAAGAGGATCCGACGCAGTTCCGTTTCGAAAACTGGTATATGGATGCCGACCCTTCCGTGGAGGAAGGCTATGACCTCAAGTTCTCCTGGGACGGTTCGTCCGAATATATCGCATTTTCAGAACCGGCCGACATTTACGGGTGCGTGAGCATACCGACCGGATATCTCTACGGCTCATACGGTATGACCTATCTGTATATAGACCCTAATTACACATATTATGATACGGGAGAATCCATGTTCTGTTTCAACTATCAGTTCATCGTGTCTGCGGGTTATCTCGCCGACTGGGCGGATGATACCTTTGTCATAGAAAATATGCTGTAATAAGAGGGTACCACCCTTGCAATCCCGACGTGATGTCAGGAATCAACATGTTTTTTTCAGGCAAGCGGAATTTTCACTATATTGTGCAAGATTCCGCTTGCGTTTTTTTAATCTGAGACAATATGTTCGGCAAAGACATTTCCCAGCAGAAGCTCAAATCCTCGATATGGATTTCGACGGCACTTTTCGTGATACTGGCAGTGCTGTATTTCGTTCCGGCAGACATTCCGTTCAAGAACGTTTTCCCCGTGGCGTCACTCGCCGTCTTTTCCCTGTGGCTCGATCCGCTGCCCGTAAGCATTGCCCTGATGCTGTCGGCTGCCGGCGACCTTATGGCTGCGACCGGGAGTTTTATGGGACAGATGGAGTGCTTTGCCGTAGCGCATCTTTTCCTTACGCTGTTTTTCATACAGCGCCTGTTCAGGACCGGCAGGGCGTCGACTAAGAATTTCTCATCGATATTGACCCAGAAAAGGATGGCCTACATAGTGTTGAACGGTATCTGTGTCGCGGTGATTCTGGTTATGGCGATAGTGACACTGGTTCCCGAAACCCCTAAGGGTGTCGTCCGGGCCGGCGTGGCATTTTATGCCGTGGTCATATCGCTGATGCTGTTTTCGGCCTTGCTGCAGAGAAGCATACTGTATGCCCTGGCGGCCGTGCTTTTCGTCATTTCGGATTTCGTACTCGCCTGGAACAAGTTCGTGGAGCCGGTACCGTATGAGACTTTCCTGATTATGATACCGTATTTCGCGGCGGAGTGGTGCTTTTTCGTCCGGGCCACGAAATACCGCGTAGGCAAAAGCCTCCTGGCCAACAGAATATAATACGCCCTCCGCTCAGAATGACAGCCTCAGCTTTTCCACATAGTCCGCTATCCTGTGCAGCTCGTCCGGAATCATGATGCCCTGCGGACAATGCGGCACACAGGTTCCGCAGCCGATGCAGTGATCGGCCTGCCGTACTTTCTCCACAGCCCGGTCGTAGCTCACCAAATATGCCCTGCGCGCCTTTCTGTATCCCGCCGAGCCGGTATCCTCCGAGATACTGCCCTCGTTTACGCACTTGTTGTAGTGAACGAGAATCGCAGGGATGTCTATGCCGTAGGGACAAGGCATGCAGTATTTGCAGTCGTTGCACGGAATGGTCGGGTACTGCATCATCAGCACGGCAGTCTCCTCCAGGAAATCCAGCTCCTCGTCTGTCAGAGGCGCGAGAGGGGAGTAGGTCTGCAGGTTTTCCTCCAAATGCTCCATATAGACCATCCCGCTCAGAACCGTCAGCACGTCAGGATAGGTCCCGGCGAACCTGAATGCCCAGGAAGCCACGCTTTTGCCGGGTTCCCTTTCTTTCAGCCGTCCGGCTATGTGCTCCGGGACCTTGCTGAGCCGCCCTCCGAGCAGAGGCTCCATAATCACCGCCGGGATACCGCGTTTTACAAGCTCCCCATAAAGGTATTCGGCATCCACGTTCCGTTCTCCGGCATGTCTCCAGTCTGCGTAATTCATCTGAATCTGTACGAAATCCCAGCGGACCTTTTCATGCATGCCGAGCACGAAGTCGAAACTTTCCCGCGTCCCGTGGAAGGAAAAGCCCAGGTTTCTGATACGTCCGGCCTCGCGTTCCTGAATCAGGAAATCCAGAATCCCGTTGTCGACATATCTTGCCATGAAATGCTCTTTCCCGCCGTTCCCGATATTGTGAAGAAGATAATAGTCTATGTAGTCGGTCTGCAGATTTTCCATGGACTTCCTGTACATCAGGATGGAATTCTCCTTCGACCAGTTGCTGAAATTCGACAGTTTCGTCGCCAGGAAATAAGATTCCCTCGGATATCTGCTCAACGCAATGCCTGTGGCTTTTTCAGAATATCCCTGACAATATACCGGCGATGTGTCGAAATAATTCACTCCGCCTTCGATGGCTCTGTCTATCAGTCTGTTGACCGCTTCCTGATCTATTATGTTCCCGTCTTCCGCGGCTTCGGTTTCAGGAAACCTCATACACCCGAATCCGAGCAGCGATACCTTGTCCCCCGTTCCGGGATTTGTCCTGAAAGTCATAGCGCCTTTGCCGAAGCCGCTGTCGCCTGTCCTTTCCGATATCCGGCCGCAGCCTGCTGCGGCAATGCTTCCGGCAGCCGCTGCTGCTCCTGCTCCTGCCGTCCTGAAAAACTCCCGCCGGCTTATCCTGTTCCCGTTCGATATATCGTTGCGTTTCATAATATCTTTCCGATTGGATAGTGAATCATATATGCTTGTGAACCTCGTGGCCTTCCACGTAAATGGCACTGAACGGCCTGGCAGGGCAGAGATATTCGCAGGCGCCGCAGCCTATGCACATCTCTTCCATCACGCTCGGGATCAGCGCGGATGTGCTGTCATCAGTATTGGACTGAACCATCCGGATGGCTCCGGAAGGACATTTGTCGGCGCAGTTCCCGCAGGATACCGCATCGGAGTAGGCTATGCAGTTGTCGTATATTATGACAGCACGACCGATCTGTACGGAAGTCTTTTCTTCAACGCTTACCGGGTGTATGGCACCGGCCGGGCAGACTTCTGAGCATTTTACGCACTCGGGCCTGCACCATCCCTTTTCGTATGACATTTCCGGCTGCATCAGTGTCATCAGGTCACCTGACGGACGCAGTACCTGATTCGGGCAGACTGATACGCAGAGCTGGCAGGCAGTGCAGTGCTGTGAGAAGCTGCGCAGGCTCAGAGAGCCGGCTGGTTTCAGCGGAGTCTTGCGTGCAGGGACTTTCTTGTCCTGTATGGCGGCAAGTCCTCCGTCTACTTTCATTTCCTGGGCCTTGAGGGTGGCGGCAGACAGGACAGCCACCGAAGAGGCGATGAATGTGCGGCGGGAGGAGCCGTTGCCTGTGCCGTTCCCGTTGCCTGTACCGTTCCCGCTCAGGATCGGAGAGGCCGAACCGTCCGTGGCCTTTCTTCCCCATACCGGGCGGTATTTTATCGCACCTTCATTGCAGGTTTCCAGGCAGTCGAAGCAGGAGACGCACCTGCTGTAGTCGATGCTGTGCTCTTTCATATTTATGCAGGCAGCCTTGCATTGCCTTCCGCACAATCCGCAGTTGCGACATTTTTCCGTGTCGATGACAGGTCTGAACAGGGAGAACTTCGAGATGAAGCCGAGGACTGTGCCGACAGGGCAGACTGTGTTGCAGTATGTCCTTCCGTTTTTCCAGGCCAGTATGAAGATGACAGCAAAGGTGACAGCTGCAATAATGAAGACAGGCAGGCTTTTAAGCCATACTTCAGTGCCGTAGAAAGCATAGCTGTCCGCCCTTTCGGCAAGCCAGGCGAAGAAGTTGTTCCCCCAGTAGTAGAAAGGCGCGGCAAGGTTGCTTACGATTCTGCCGTAAGAGCTGTATGGGGCAAGCAGTGCTGCCAACGATGTGAGCCCTGCAGCAAGCGCGATGATGAAAACTGCCAGTACGGCATATCTGAGCAGGTTCCGGGCCGGAGACCAGGAAAACCTGAACCTGTTCTTCCTTTTTGTCCTGCCGTGTATCCAGGATATGATGTCCTGCATTATCCCTAAAGGACAGATTACGGAACAGTATACCCTCCCGAATACGAGCGTGAGTATGACAAGGACTACCACGACCCCGAAATTGACGGCAAGGACTGCCGGCAGGAACTGGATCCTGGCCAGCCATCCGAACCAGGTGTGGAGGGTGCCGGTGAAGTCGAGGAACAACGCCGTTACAAGTACCCATACGACAGCGGCGACGGAAATTCTGATTTTTCTGAGCATAGTTTCCGGATTGGATATTTTACTTGGAAACAGTGTTGAAGTCCATATTACTGAAATTCGGGACGGTTTCCCGAACGGCAAATTTAGGAACTGTTTGAATTTTTCCAAAAATTCTTTTATTTAACGTTATTCCCCCTTTTCGGAGATATTTTTCTGAAATTTATTAATTTTGTAAATTCTGTCGTGTATAAAACCTGCCGTTATGATAAGAAAAACAGTTTTTGCCGGAATACTTCTGACTATGATATCCTGTAGCAATCTGAATCCTTTTTTCGGAGAGTGGGACACTCCTTACGGCCTGCCTCCTTTCGATGAAATTTCCGAAAAAGACTATCTGGTGGCAATCAAATATGGAATACATCAGCAGTCCAGTGAGATAGATGCCATCATAGCCCGCGATGCCGAACCTACGTTCGAAAACACCATCGCCCCATACGAACAGTCCGGAAAAGTCCTCGACAGGGTCTGCGGCGTCCTGTTCAATCTGGCTGAGAGCGATGCCACTCCTTCCCTGCAGAAGATTATGGACAAGGCCATAGCCTTGCTGACGGCTCATAACGACAATATTTTTATGAACCCTTATTTCTTCGAGAGGGTCAGGACAGTATACGATGCACGGGAATCTTCCGGGCTGACGACCGAGCAGATAAGGCTCACGGAGAAGCTGTACCGTCAGTTTATGGCCAACGGCGTTGCTCTGGATGACGCGTCCCAGGAGAGAATGCGTGAGATAAATGCCGAACTGGCCGCTCTGGAACAGACTTTCGGGAATAATCTTCTGGCGGAAACGAACGCTTTTACGATGCTGCTTACCGATTCGACCGAGATAGCCGGGCTGCCAGGCCAGGTTCTGCACAGTGCGGCGGCCGAGGCTGAGGCGGCAGGTATTTCCGCCCGTGACGCGGCAAGGCTCAAAGGTGTGGAGGAAAGCGATATAGCTCCTGGAGGTCCGTGGCTTTTCACCCTGCAGAACGCCAGCTATGTGCCGTTTATGACCTACAGCACCAACCGTGAACTTCGCCAAAAGATGTTCACAGCCTATTCTTCACGCGGAAATCACGGCAATGCCAGGGACAACAAGACCATTATCCTGAAGATTATGGCCTTGAGGATGGAAAAGGCGCAGATGCTCGGCTATGATACTCCCGCAGACTTCATACTTTCCGACAAGATGGCCGCCACTCCTGCTGCAGTGGATTCCTTCCTCGACCGGATATTCAGTGCCGGCGTGGCGAAAGCGGAGGAGGAAACTGCCGATATGCAGGAAATTATGGCTGCGGATATCGAAGCGGGACTTTTGCCGGATGACAGCACTTCTGTCATCAGACCGTGGGACTGGGCATATTATGCAGAACGTGTCCGGACTGCAAGATACGCCATAGACGAGGCGACTGTCAAGCCGTATTTCAAGATGGAGAATGTGCGTGAAGGGGTTTTCCGGACTGCGCACCGGCTTTACGGACTGGACTTCGAGAAGCTGGACAGCATCCCGGTATATCATCCTGACGTAGAAGTCTTCAAGGTAACGGATGCGGACAGTTCTTTCGTGGGGATTCTTATGACTGATTACTGGCCGCGCAGCACCAAGAGGGGCGGTGCCTGGATGAGTAACTTCCGGAACCAGGAAATCGGACGAGACGGTGAAGATATCCGTCCTGTCATTGTGAATGTCGGGAATTTCACCAAACCTGCAGCAGGTGAACCTTCGCTGCTGACGCTGGATGAGACCGCCACAATGTTTCACGAGTTCGGGCACGCCTTGCACGGGCTGCTGAGCAGGTGCACATATAAAGATGTAAGCGGCACGAACGTGGCACGCGATTTTGTCGAGCTTCCGTCGCAGCTGAACGAAAACTGGGCATTCCAGCCTGAGGTGCTGGCTATGTATGCAAAACATTATCGGACAGGACAGTCTATCCCGGATTCCCTTGTGGTCAAGATCCGCCGGTCCGGCAAGTTCAATCAGGGCTTTATGACCACGGAACTGGCTGCAGCCGCAATCCTGGATATGCGCTGGCACGAACTGACTTCCATATATGTGCCGGCGGATTCTCCGTTCGCTTCGGATACTCCGGCACCAGAAGGTGCCGTACCGGCTTTCCTGAAAGTAGGCGGCAAGAAAATCCCGACAGGGTCATCTCCGGAACTGAGGGTGCTTGATCCTCTGAAATTCGAACAGTACGTGATGGCGCAGGCAGGACTGCCGGATGAAATCATCCCTCGTTACAGGTCAACGTACTTCAACCATATTTTCAAGAACGGCTACAATGCCGGATATTACAGTTATCTGTGGGCGGAGGTTCTGGACAAGGATGCGTTCGAACTTTTCCAGCGCAGGGGTATCTTCGACAAAAAGACTGCTATGTCATACCGCCATAATATTCTGGAAAAAGGCGGAAGTGATGATCCGATGCTGCTCTACAGGCGTTTCCGAGGTGCGGAACCCGATACCGGGGCACTGCTCCGCGCCCGCGGCCTGTGATGCCTCTTCATAAGATTGGTGACATAAAAATTCAAGAAGCTGTTTAAAATTTATATCGACAAATTTTAAACAGCTTCTTTGTTTATTGGAAAAAGATTTTCATATTTGCAGAAGAGTAATTGGTAAACCAATCTGGTTGACCACATATTGAACTGCAAGTATAACCGCATATTATGAAACACAAAAAATCATCGGCCTGTCTGATTCCAGGCATATTCACCATATTCGCAGCGACGTTTTTCTTTGCTGCTTCCGCCTCTGCACACATATCGGACGTCCGCTCTCTCAGGCTGCCGTCCCTGTTCTCGAACGGTATGGTCCTGCAGCAGAACACGATGGCGTCAATCTGGGGCTGGGGGAATCCTGATGGGAAAGTCACTGTGACAGCATCCTGGGACGGGCGAGAGTATGATGCCCGGTTTGCAGACGGGGGGGGTGTGACTCTCTATGGACAGTGACATTGCCTACTGCCGATGCAGGAGGCCCGTATGAAATCACCATAGCATCAGAAAGCGATACTCTGACAGTAACTGACGTCCTTCTCGGAGAGGTCTGGATATGCTCAGGGCAGTCGAATATGGCTATGCCGGTCAGAGGCTACACTTTCCAGCCTGTCGAAGGTGCTATGCAGACAGTGCTCGAAGCTCCTGAATACTCCGGAAAGATCCATATATTCAATGTAGAGCGGGACTCCTGCTATGTTTACAGGGACGATGTGAAAGGGAAATGGCAGGATGCCTCATCCAAAAGCGTTTCATATACTTCTGCCATAGCTTACGGTTTCGCCACGCGTCTGACCGATGCCCTTGGAGTACCGGTAGGAATCATTGTCAGTGCATTCGGAGGTACCAAAATCGAAGCCTGGACTCCGGCAGACGCCTTGAAATCATCTCTTGAAGGCGTCATTGCTGACTCGGCGATAGAAAAAAAGCTCGCGGTCAGAAATACCGGCAGGAAAAAGCCTGATCAGGCGGGGACTCTGTTCAATGCTATGATCCATCCTCTCGCCCCATATGCCGCGAAAGGCTTTCTCTGGTATCAGGGCTGCTCGAACAGGAGGGACTATACCCACTATGCAGAGATGCAGACGGCTATGGTCGCATCCTGGCGCGAGGCCTGGCACGATGAAGATGACAGTATGCTTTTCGCATTCGTGACCATAGCCCCGCATTCTTATGGGGATTCAATGGATGATACCCGCGCCTTTTTCGTTGAAAACCAGCTCGAATCACTCGAAACCATACCTCACAGCCTCGCGGTGGTCACGGAAGACTGCGGCGAGGAAGAGTGCATACACCCGTCCCGCAAGTCGGAGGTCGCTGACCGGCTGGCCTGGAATATCCTAGTATCCGAATACGGCTTCTCGGGACTTCCGTCCGGATATCAGCGGCCTACCGGGACTGAAATCGGTGACGGTAAGATCATAGTTTACTTCGAAAATGCGAAATACGGCCTGTGCCCCTCATACGGAGAGCCCGTCCGCGGCTTTATGATAGCCGGCAAGGACCGTAAGTTCTATGAAGCCGATGCTGTCGTAAAACGTGATCCGTGCAGGGTCGAAGTCAGTTCTCCGGAAGTCAGCACTCCTGTGGCCGTCCGTTACTCGTTCCGGAATTATATGGAATCCAATCTCAAGGATACTGCAGGAAATCCGGTGCCTCCGTTCAGGACAGATGACTGGGAAAGATAAACCTATAATTAAAACACTATTATATGCTACAAAAGGTGATGTCACGAAACCTGACTGTTTTCATCCTTATGATGATGGTATCAGTCTCATATACATTTGCCCAGCAGCGGACCATAAAAGGTACCGTTTCTGACGCAAATGGTCCGCTAATCGGCGTTTCTGTCGTGCAAAAAGGCTCAGCTACAGGCACTGCTACCGACCTGGACGGAAAATTCTCGCTGACCGTAAGTGAGGAAAATCCTGTCCTCGTATTTTCCTATGTGGGCTTCAGGACAGAGGAAATAAAGGTGGGTGCTTCCGATGTCCTGGATGTAACTATGTCTGCAGATGCCACACTCCTCGATGACGTGGTGGTCATAGGCTACGGTACTGTCCAGAAATCGCATCTGACCGGTTCCATCTCCAAGATCGGGGGAGAATCCCTTATCGACCGTCCGGTTTCCGATCTGACGACAGCTCTCCAGGGTCAGGTGGCAGGACTGTCCATAAACAACACCACATCCGAGGTCGGCGTGTCCCCGAGTATCAGGGTCCGCGGTTCGGGATCCATCTCTGCAGACAGTTCTCCGCTCGTGATTATCGACGGCTATCCAGTCCCGGACGGACTCTCCACCGTGAACACAGCGGATATCAAGTCCATCGAAATCCTGAAGGATGCGGCTTCAGCAGCCATCTACGGATCTCGCGCAGCGAACGGAGTCATTATGATTACCACCAAAAGCGGTGAAATAGACAAGCCTTCCTATACGGTGAAAGTATATCAGGGAATGAAGTATGCCTACAAGCTCCACAATATCCTGACAGCGACAGAGTGGCTTGAGTGGGCTGAGAAAGAAGCCGCCTGGGGAGGTCCTGCGGTACGTACCCAGGACAAGGTGGCAGGCTGGATCGAGGAGAATATCGGTTCTACGGACTGGCAGCGGGAAGCCCTGAGAGACTTTACCGACATTACGAATGTACAGTTCTCCGTATCGGGCGGCAAGAAGGGATTCCGCTACTATACTTCCGGCGCCTATACCCACGATGAAGGTATTATGTGGCAGAATGCGGTAGACAAGTTCAACTTCAGGACCCGTGCCGATATCGACCTTTCCAGGATAATCAAGTTCGGATACAACGTATCTATGAACTACACCAAGTCCAGCCGCCCGAGGAACAATTTCATCGACTTCTACCGTACACCATCGTTCCTCCCGGTCTATCACAATGACTGGACTACCGCCCTTACCGGCGGCAATACCGGTTTCGCCCGAGGCTCGCACTTCAACAATATCGTGGCTCCGGTGGGAGACCCGGATGAGTACGGCAATCCTACGTGGACTAATGGTGTAAGCCCGTTCAATTCGGCCAACAACAACCCGAAGAGCGTTATGGCGAATACCCACCGCTGGAGCGAGAAGCTGTCGGCCGTCGCCAATGCCTATATCCAGATTCAGATAGCGAAGGGATTGACATTCAAGAGTTCCGACGGTGTAAATGTACGCTATTCCCCGTCGTATAACTATTCTAAGGAGAATGCCACCAAAGACGGAATGCCAAGCGAGGCATCATACTATGACAGCCGATATATAAACCTCCTTTCGGAGAATACCCTGAACTATAGCGGCAAGTTCGGCCGCCACAAAATCGACGGCCTTCTCGGATACACCCTCGAACGTACTATGGTCCAGCAGGTAGCGCTTACTGCTACAGGTTTTCCTACCGATGATATCGAAACCCTGAACGCCGCCACTATTTTCGAACTCGCGTCCGAAAACAACGGCAACGGAGCAGGCACAGGCACACACCGCGATGCGGACATCGTCCTCGAATCGGCTCTCGCCCGTGTATCCTACAGCTATGCAGACAAATACCTGCTTTCAGCATCCATCCGTCTCGACCGCTCTTCACTCTTTTCCAGAGGACACAGGAACGCCTGGTTCCCGTCCGTCTCACTCGGATGGAGAATCTCTGAAGAACCGTTTATGCAGAACGTCAACTGGATAAGCGCCCTCAAGCTCAGGGCCTCATACGGTGTGACCGGAAACAACAATGTCGACTATCTGGCATCTCAGGAAGTCCTGAACGGAGCGAATTATGTGACAGGTTCCGGTACCGGGTCACTTGTACCAGGCTCCGCAAACACCTCCACTACACTGGCAAACAAGGAGATCACCTGGGAACAGACGGATGAGTTCAACGTCGGCTTCGATTTCGGCGTACTCGACGGCAAGATCACCCTCGGAGTGGACGGATATTATTCCATAACCCGAGCCCTTCTTTTCGAACAGCCGACATCCTCGTTTACAGGCTTTACGAATTACTGGAACAATATCGGACGTGTCCGTAACGCCGGTCTCGAAATACAGCTCGACACCTATCAGTTCAACCGGAAGAATTTCAGCTGGAACACGAACATAAACTTCTCACTCAACCGGAACCGTCTTCTGGAAATCGGCGGCGAGCGCGAAGTCATTACTCCCGGAGAGAGGAACGAGAACTACATCGCGCGTGTCGGAGATCCGTTTATCCAGTACTACGGGTTCAAGACTATCGGAGTCTGGAATTCTCTGGAAGAGATCCAGGCCAATCCTCACTTTTCGGCAGACGTGCCGGGCGGTGTCAGAATCCTGGACTACAACGAGGACGGTGTCCTGAATGATGAGGACAGGATTCCTCTCGGAGATCCGTATCCTGACTTCACATACGGTATGACCAATACCTTCCAGATAGGCAAGCTCGACATATCTTTCCTCATCCAGGGAGTCCAGGGCGTGACAGTCTTCAACGGAGACTGCTACTATAACGAATCCTACCGTTATAACAAGGCTTATCTGGAAGACCGCTGGGTCAGCGCATCGCATCCTGGCGACGGTAAGACCATATATGTCAAGAGCCAGGGATATGATATTATGCTTACGGACTATGCTCTCGAAAACGGTTCCTACGTCTGTCTCAGGAATGCCACTATCGGATATACTTTCTCGAAGAAAGACCTGAACAACAAGCTCAACGGTCTCAGACTCTATCTCTCAGGGAACAATCTCCTGTATATCTGGAGCAAGGATTACAGAGGAATCAACCCCGAGGCCCGTATGACCAGCGGAGCCTATGACACTCCGATGATAGACGGCTATCAGAGAGGCGGCTTCCCTCTGACATCTACCATTACCTTCGGCATCGATCTTAAATTTTAAACGTAAGACGGGATGAAAAAGATATTATACATACTGGCTGCAGGCCTTCTGGTCCTTTCCTGCAACCTCGACCAATATCCGTATTCGGAAGTGTCCGAAGACGATTATGTAAAGGACGAAGCCTCCCTGAACAACCTCGTGATAGGTGTCTACAATGCTCTCCACGGCGCTATGTACTATGAATGGTCCGTGACTGAGCTCCGCAGTGACAATGCGAGGATGAGGTCCAACAACTCCTCCACAGGAGAAACCAAGCTGGTGGAGCAGCTCGACCAGGGGACCATTACGACTGCCAACGCTTACGTGCAGGACTATTGGGACAAATCCTATGTGGTAATTTATCGGGCCAACAAGGTGCTCTCACATCTCGACGTGGTGCAAGACCAGCAGAAAAGGGCGCAGTTCGAAGGCGAGGCGAGATTCCTCAGGGCCCACATTTACTTCAACCTCGTCCGTCTCTGGGGACCGGTATTCCTCGTCAAGGGTGCGATAAGCCCTGACGAAGCCAGGAATATGCAGAGATCCCCCAAGGAGGATATCTATTCTCTGATAGAAGAAGACCTTACCGCCATAGTGGACGGGAATCTTCTCCCTGAGACTTATGCGGACGCAGACCTCGGACGTGCCGATATGAAGGCAGCGAAGGCGCTTCTGGCAAAATTCTATACGACGGTCTACAGCCCGGGCGATGAAAAGTATGCCTATGCCAGGACACTGCTTGAAGATGTCCTCTCGGCCTGCGGGAATCCGAAAAGCGCAGCCGCCCTGGTCCCTTATGACCAGATATTTTCTCCCGACAACGAGATGAACTCCGAAATCATCTTCGCTGTACGCTACAAGTCCGGGAACCTCGGCCTCGGTTCGCCTTTTACCACGCTTTTCGGCCCTACCAACAACCAGGGAAGCGTCTGCATCGGATCACCGAAGCATTTCAATTTCCCGACGGATGACCTTATAGCTGCCTATAACGAGAATCCGGGAGACAAGAGAAAGGATGTTGTCCTCCAGGAGGGCTATACGAATATAGTTACAGGCGCTTATACCGAAGCTCGCTGGTGCAACAAATTTATACAGAACGATATGGCAAACGAGTACGATGCCGAGAACGACTGGCCTGTAATCCGTCTTGCAGATGTGATTCTCCTCTATGCCGAAATCCTGAACGAACTCGAAGGACCGACACAGACAGCTCTCGACTACCTGAATATGATCCGGGAGCGTGCGGGTATCCCTGCCTATGACCTTTCCTCGGTGGATTCGAAATATACTTTCCGTGAAGCTGTGAGAAATGAGCGCAGGGTCGAACTGGCTATGGAAAACCAGAGATGGTTCGACCTGATGAGATGGGGAATCGCCACCGTGACGGTAAACGATTTTCTCGCGAGCGAGACATTCTATTCCGATTACGACTATGTCGTGAACCCCATAGCTGACTGGCAGGTCCTTCTTCCGATACCTGTTTCAGTGATCAATATCAATCCTGACATAGCCCAGAATCCCGGATATTAACAGACAGTACGTATGAAAAAGTTTATTATACCCATATTGACGGCGGCATCCATACTGGTGATGCCTTCCTGCGAGACCCTGAGCGTGAACGAGTCGTCTGAAAGCGCCCCTGTCATCAGCTCTTTCTCTCCGAAATCCGCTCCGGCAGGTGCCGAGATCGTCGTGACCGGAAAATATCTGAACAATGTCACGGCTGCCTGGATCGGTGATGTGGAAGTCGAAATCGTGGAAAAGGTTTCGGACGAGCGCCTTTCCATAGAAGTAGGCAATACTGTAAAGGGCGGAAAGATCCGTCTGGAGAATCCTGACGGTTCCGGCAGTTCTGAAGAAGATTTTACCTGTACATTCGCTGTACCTGAAATTACCGAAGGCTTGCTGGCTGAAAGTGCCGACTTCGGTGAAAACATCCTGGTGACAGGCACCAATATGAATTCCGTAGCGGGAGTCTTTTTCAAATCCGATGAGGACGAAGATGGGTATGAGGCGGAAATCATCACCCAGTCCGATGTCGAAATCGTACTCCGTGTACCGTATGTGGCCGGAGAAGACGCGAAGATCACTATGTCTTACTATGATGAGACCGGACTTGTTTACACGTCATCTGAGACGGCTCCTGTCATAAAGGTTGTCAAGCACTATCCTGAGCTTGATTATGAAGGCTTTGAGTTCGAAAGGACTGCCGTGGGAAGCAGTATTACCGTCACAGGGCAGAACCTTGACAATATCAGCCGTGTGACTCTCCGCAGGGCTGATTCCCAGGGGGACGGGTCTGCCGAGGAATTCGATGCCGTGTTTACAGCTACGTCCGAATCCCTGTCATTCTCTGTCCCTGCGGCAGACTTCCCTGACGGAGATACGCAGACCGTGGTCAGGATGTACAGATTCGACGGTTATGAATATACGGACTTCACCCATACGCTTGCAGTCTATGTGCCGCTTGTCTACTTCTGGCAGAATGTGACCATTGAATGCCAGTCTGTGAACGATGATGCATTGTACAAGTCATTCTTCTCTCCTCAGGACGGAAAGGCATATGCGAATGTCGACTGGGCGACCGCCCTCGACCCGATTGCTATGAAATACAACGGGGCGATGTATGAGTCCGGAAATGTATTCAAGGAAGGTACTGTCACTGAAGAGGAGTATTATTCAGTGCTTCCGTACTTCTTCTTCTCATACTCCAACAGCGGCAAGAACCTCCAGCTTAACAGCCCGGCAAATTCAAACGGACAAATCAAGAATTTCCGCGACGCTGACGGCAACTATATCACCGGGAACAAGGATTCGAAAACCTCCGGAACACCTATCCTCACGTTCAGGACTATGAACCCGGACAATGCCGCGGAGGCAGAGCTTATCCGCCAGGTCGTGAACGGGGAAATCGAGAATATCGATGAGACTCTGTTCCCGATAGATCTGGAGGCCAAGACCATAGGAGGCATAGGATATTCATCCGCTGCAGGTGGGCTGAAGCAGAATTCCAATCCGGCCTGGCCGGGAGTCAGCACTCCGACAGGTACCGAGAATACGGTCCAGGACCTTTCCGATTCCGACTGCGTGATCCTGATGGCATACTACACCTATAACGGATACAATGCCGACAACAAAGTCGAGAACATCCTCAGGATAGGTATCCTCCATCTGAAACAGATCAGCTGGATACAGTCCAACAATGACTGGCGCGGCACCCAGATCACATTCGACTGCTATTGGCAGAAATATGATTACGATTATACAAAGGTACAGTAATGAAACGATTATATAAGACGATATTGCCGGTACTGGCTGCTTTGGCAGCCATAGCCGGTTGCCAGAAAGAACAAGGCATAGAGGTGAAGAACACGCCGGCCATAGACGTGACGCACAACAAACTCGACCCGAATGCCGATGAGAGCGGTACGGTGAGGGCATATGCCACTACCTATGTGACTGCAAAAGGCTTCAATCTTGACAGGGTGGGTCTTGTGACCATAGACGACATCGAGGCTCCTATAATCGAGGCATCGCTTCAGACCCTTGTATTCGAGATTCCGGCCTTGCCTGCCGAGACATATCCGCAGCAGGACGCCCCTTATGCAGTGACCCTGAAAGTCTATGATTCGGATTGCGAGACAGTGATCTTCAATTATCCGTACTATGTGACAGTCCCCGTGACGGATGCGATAGTCGAGGACTTCTCTCCTAAGGAAGGCACGACAGGTACCGAGGTGACTATCACCGGGCGCAACTTGTACCAGCTTACCAAAGTCGTCTTTGCCGATGTGGAGGTGCCGAGCACTGCATTCCTCTATCAGCCTGCTGCCGATACCGACGAGGGGGAAGTCCGCGTAGCCGTGCCTGAAGGCATCACGGTGACAGATGCCGATACCGAGATAGACATCACCGCCGTTTGGTCCGGCGGCAATCTCGCCGTCACGTCGCAGGACAGCAAGTTCCTTCTCAGCATACCTGTCTTCAATGCTTATGAACCGGGAGGTACACTGGCTCTTGACCAGGATATCGTATTGACAGGGCAGAATCTGGATTTGATAAAGGCTGTCAGATGGGGTGAATTCGGACTTGGCATTAAGGAACAGACAGAGACATCCCTGACCGTCAACATAAGCGCGACTATTCCTGAACAGGACCCGGCTGTAGCAGCCTATGATCTGATAGCTGAATTCGGAGATGTGACCACTACGGTTACGGTCGCACAGCAAGTGTCCATAGACACCTCTCCTATTCCGCTTCCGCCGCCTGTACTTGAGTCTGCCGTTTCTTCAGATCCGGAATACGCCAATCTGTACCTCGGCAGGGAAGTGACAGTGACTGGCCAGAACCTTTTCTCCCTGGCCGGTGTGACCGTAGATGGTGTAGAGACTGAAATCGTCGATGGCTCGGCGACTGCCACGGAATTCAAGTTCGTGATGCCGGCAGGAATTACCGGGACGGCAGCCAGGGATGTCACACTGAAAGTAACCGATACTGACGGCAACGAAGACGAACTGACGATAATGGTTTATCCGTTCTATTATACGAAAGGACTGAAACTGGGACTCGGCTGCAATTCGAACAAGGTTTATTCGGACAACGGAAGAAACTACTCGTTCCTTATGCTTAATGAAGGCCGAGTGATTTCAGCTCAGGAGTGGGCAGAGTCTAAGGTGGACAAGAATATGTACGATGCCGCCGGAGAACCTCTCACTTCAAATGCAGTCATTTCCGGAGCGAATACGATTGCTTCCGGAGCCGTTGCAGATGATTATTATGCTGTCGAGCCGTATCTGTTTACGTCAACGGCCAGCAATCTGAACATCTATCTGCACAGTCCGGCCGGCACGAACAACAGGATAGCCTACCATTTCTATCCTGGCAACACAGCATTGCCAAAGACATATGGAACCCCTGTCATCGCTATGAGGACCCTCAGTTCCGATACGGACATAGAAACGGCAGCCAAGGAAGGCACAATCGATGACATTCTCGTATCGGATAGATTCGGGAGCGCCCATCAGGTATCTTTGGCATCCGAAGGTACGAGCTCGAAGTGGACGATAGGCAATGTGATTCTGGTCCAGTATCTGACTTTTGAACAGGGACAGACAGGGGATTACCCTGCAGATGCGTCCGGGGTGTTGAGACAGGGCTATATCTATATCAGGAACGTCACCGACATAGACTCGGACTTTAAAGCCGTCGAAGACGCCGCAAACGGCAGGACTTCCCTCATCGAATTCGACCTTTACTGGTCCAACCCTCTGAACGAATAAAACAGCCGGATTATGTACGGGAAAACGTTTGTATCTGTATGCTTTGTGGCAGCCCTCCTCTTTTCGGGCTGTCACGAAGCCAAATCATACCCTGCTCCCGGACAGGATCAGGATACTGAAGCTCCGGACGGCCATCAGCCTGACGGAGAGGAAGCCGCCGGAGAAGAATACGTCATTTCCTCCACGGACGAACTGAAAACGCTGAAACTCCAGCCCGGCGATGCTGTCATCTGGAAAGACGGGACATACGACGCTGCGGTCATAAAGTTCAAGGCTGACGGCACTGAAGCCGCACCTGTGACTTTCCGCGCCGAGACGCCAGGGAAAGTCATATTCACGGGCATATCCTCCATATCCCTTTCCGGCAGCTGGATTATAGCCGAAGGTTTCAGCTGGACAGATCTGGACACTTCGTCCAAGTCTTCCATTATGACACTTTCAAAGGGCAGCACACACTGCGCATTCAGGAACTGCCTCATAGACGGAAACGGAAGCAAGGTTTCGGAAACGGACTCCAAATGGGTCTCCATATACGGGACATACAACGAAGTCTCCCACTGCACCTTCCTGAACAAACGGAATATGGGATGTCTCCTGGTCGTGTGGATGGAAGACGGCATAATCCCGCACCATACCATCAGCGGAAACTATTTCACCCGTCCGTACACACACTATGAAGACAGCGGTTCGGCCAAAAACGGGCAGGAAACCATCCGCATAGGCACCAGCGGTTTTTCGATGTCTGAAGCAGAATGTACCGTGAGCGGGAATCATTTCTTCCAGTGCCACGGCGAGAGGGCTGAAATCGTTTCGAACAAGTCCTGCGGAAATGTCTACACCGGAAACCTGTTCGAGGAAAGCGAGGGTGCCCTGACACTCCGTCACGGAAACCGCTGCACTGTAAAGGGAAACTATTTCTTTTCCGGAGGCAAGGCTGAGGTGGGCGGAGTCCGTATCATCGGCGAGGGCCACACGGTCGAGGACAATGTCTTCCTGAATATGACAGGCTCCGGCTACAAGTCGGCTCTCTGTATAGTCCGGGGCGAATCAGATGCCGAACTCAGCGGCTACTGGACAGTGAAGAACGCCCTCGTGAAAGGCAATGTCTTCGAGAACTGCCGTTACGGAATCGTCGTGAATTATGGCGGCCGCGACAGTCAGGACTCCGCACCCGAAAACATAGTTTTCCAGGACAATATCCTCTATTCGAAGAACAAGTCAAGCTATACTCCTGTATATGTGATAGATACTCCTGAGAGCGAGATGCACTGGCTGCGAAACGTAATATACGGAGGCAAATGCCGCGGCATAGAGCTCCCCGTGTCGGAGAACGAACCTCAGCTTGAGGATTATACCGCCCGGATGCAGGAAATCCGGGACAATGCAGGCAAAAACTGGTGACAATTATGACAGTATACGGAAAAATCATATTGACGGCCTTTGCCGCAATGGCAGCATCCGGCATATGCGGGGCCGCGCAGAAAAATGTCACCCTGCCGGAGGTGGAAGAGGCGCTCAGGACAGCCTCGCCTGGTGATACCCTTACAGTGGCTCCGGGAGAATATGCGGATCTGAAACTGGTATGGGAAGGGAGAGGCACGGCTGAGGCGCCTGTCGTGGTCGTGGCTGAAAAACCGGGACAGACGGTCATCACCGGCACTTCTACCCTGAGCATATACGGAAGTTATCTTACCGTGTCTTCGCTGATGTTCCGTGACGGGACTCCTGTCCGGAACAAAGGTTCCCTGGTCGAATTCCGCAGAGGCGATGACCTGGCGCATAACTGCCGTCTGACAGACTGCGTCATAGACTCCTACAATGCCCCGAGGCGCGACTATGCGTCCAGCTACGTCTTTCTCTACGGGAAGGAGAACAGGGTGGACCATTGCTCTTTTACAGGCAAGAAAAGCCTCGGCGTGACACTGATAGTCTGGCTGAACTACGAAGACTGCATAGACAACCGCCACAGCATCGACCACAACTGGTTCGGCTACCGTCCGGTCTACGGCTCGAACGGAGCGGAAACCATCAGGGTGGGGACATCCCAGCAGTGTATGGAAGCCTCACGCACACATATTTCAGACAATGTCTTCTACCGCTGCAACGGCGAAGTGGAGGTCATATCCATCAAGTCCTGCGAGAATGTCATTACCGGCAACCTTCTCTATGAGTGCGAAGGCGTGCTGGCATTCCGTCACGGAGACAGGAACATAGCCGAAGGCAATACCTTTATAGGAAACGGTGTAAGGAATACCGGCGGAGTCAGGATAGTCGGAGCTGATCAGACTGTAAGGGGAAACAGGTTCTACTCACTGGCCGGAGACAGGTTCTTTTCGGCGCTGGCGCTTATGAGCGCGGTGCCTAATTCGCTGCCGAACAGGTATATGCAGGTACAGGATATCCTTGTCGAGGACAACCTTTTCTATGACTGCCGTTCCATCGAGTTCGGTACTGGTTATGACTATGAGCGGACTCTCGCTCCGGTGAATGTTCTGTTCAGATCCAATACGGTGTGGAACAAGTCTTCGGACACTCCTTACGAGACATTCGCTGACGCTTCAGGGCTGGAATTCAGATCGAACAAGGCCGTGCTTGCCGATGGAGCCGCCCTGCCGGAAGGTTTTTCCAAGGCTTCCGGAAAGAATGCCCCTGCAGTCCCGGCTTTGGATGAATTCACTGCGGATACCGGTGCTTCCTGGTATGAAGACGGTGTGTATAGCTCTCCTGTCGCGGCCCAGCCTCGGATATTCAAGGTAGGCGCGGATGATGATCTCGCCGGTACGGTGGCTGCCGCTCCTGATGGCTCTGAAGTGGTACTGACCGATTCCCTGTATCTTCTGGAGCAGGGTCTGACGGTATCTTCCAAACTGACCATCAGGGCTGAAGACGGTGTCTCTCCGGAGTTCTGCTATGTGGGCAGGCGTTCTGAAAATATGATAACCATAGCAGACGGCGCTGACCTGACTGTATCCGGCATCACATTCAACGGAGTCCTCTCTCCCGGGCGAAGCCTGGCGAAAGGCGGTATATCCACGGCGGCGGATATGCTTGATGTCTACAGGCTTACAGTCGAGGGCTGTACTTTCATAAATTTCGGTGAAAGCGGTTTCATCCCTGTAAAGGGTACCAAGGGCACTTTTGCGGAAAGCGTGACTGTGCGCAACTGCCATTTCGAAGCATTGTCCGGTGATGCAGTGAATTATGCCGGCGAACTCGAAGACAAGGGACGCTACAGTGCGGATGACGTGGTCATCGAGGACTGTACTTTCACCAGGATTCTCGGGCTTCCGATAAATATTTACAGGGGAGGCAGCGATGAAAGCACGGCAGGACCATATGTCTATGTCAGGAACTGCCGTTTCTATGACTGCTGCAACAAGGTCCGCGGCTCAGTCATCCGCATCATCGGTGCCCAGATTCTCGAAATCACAGGCTGTGACTTCATAGACAGCGGACGTGGCGGCTATGCCGTCAGGCTTGATGATGCCCCGTGGGAGAAGATCACTGTTTCGGACCTTAGCTTCGAGAACTCAGGCACTATCCTGTCAAACAGAAAAATCGAATTATAATGATAAGATATGTTTTAACCGTTTTTGTCTTGTGTGTTTCGCTGTCAGCATCGGCGGAGGTGACACATCCGACTCTGCTTCTGACCCGTGAAGGCGTCCGGCAGATCAAGGCTACTTCAGGGACCGTCCCGCAGTTCGATGCGTCCGTACAGGACCTGATGTGCGATGCCGATGCTGCAGTGAAAAGGACTCTCTGCGTACCGCAGCCGAAAGATGGCGGCGGAGGCTACAGCCACGAGGCGCACAAGCAGAATTACTATGATATGTACAACTGTGGCATAGCCTGGCAACTTACCGGCGATGAGGTTTATGCCCGCAAGGTCCGGGACATACTTCTGGCATACGCAAAGATGTATCCCACGCTCGGCTACCACCCTCTCGGACTTTCATCCACTCCTGGCAAAATTTTCTGGCAGACTCTGAATGAGAGCGTATGGCTCGTGCATACTTCGGTGGCATACGACTGCGTCTACGACTTCCTTTCCGAAAAGGATCGCAGATACATAGAAAAGAACCTGTTTTACCAGGTCGCGGACTTCATAATGAACGGGACTCCGGATAACCGTGCCAACAACAAGGTGTTCAACAAGATGCACAACCACGGCACCTGGGCTACAGCTGCCGTGGGAATGATAGGGATGGTGATGGGTGACGACAATCTCGTGGACCAGGCTCTGTACGGCTCCGACAAGACAGGAAAAAACGGAGGTTTCATCCTGCAGCTCGACCGGCTTTTCTCTCCGGACGGCTATTTTACCGAGGGTGCCTATTATCTGAGATATGCCATCTGGCCTTTCGTGACTTTCGCACAGTGCATAGACCACGTGAAGCCGGAAATGGATATTTTCTCATACCGGGATTCCATCATCCTTAAGTCCGTGGATGCCCTGCTCCAAATGACATATGATGGGGTTTTCCTGCGTTTCAACGATGCCTTGGAGAAAGGATACGATGCCCAGGAACTGATATATGCCGTGGATATCGCCTATAACGCAGACAAGTCTGACAGGCAGCTGCTTTCGGTGGCCCGTGACTACCAGAAGAAAGTCCTGGTTTCCGATGCCGGTTATGCCGTGGCAAAGGGCATACAGGACGGTCTGGCCGAGCCGATGACCTACGGAAGCGTCCTCTATCGTGACGGAGGAAGCGGGGATGAGGGCGGCCTGGCTCTGATACGCTCCGAAAGGCCGGGGCTGAACAGCCTCCTGACATTCAAGGCCACTTCACACGGGCTGAGCCACGGACATTACGACAAGCTGACCGTGGCGTATTACGACAACGGATATGAGATAGTCACGGACTACGGGGCATCCCGTTTCCTGAACATAGAAGCCAAGTATAACGGGCATTATACGCACCAGAACAAGTCTTATGCTATGACTACTGTGGCACACAACACAGTGGTGGTGGATGAAGGCTGCCAGTTCGGCCAGGATTTCGACAAGTCATCGGAATATCATCCAGACATCTATGCTTACGACCTTGACGGTGCCGTAAAATACTTCTCTGCAGTAGACACTCACGCCTGGGACGGGGTGAAAATGCACAGGACGTTGGTCTACACAGATATCCCATTCCTTGAATATCCTTTGATTATGGATGTATACAGGTCGGAAAGCGATATCGAGCACAAATGGGACTATCCGGTGCACTACAACGGCCAGATGATCAGCCTGACCGTACCGTATGAACGGGCGTTGGATGAGATGAAACCTCTTGGCAGTGCAAACGGCTACCAGCATCTTTGGGTGGAAGCCAATGCTGCAGGCGGTGAAGGCAAAACTACCTATACCTGGATGACAGGAGACAGGATGTACAGCCTGAGCGTGAATACGACCCCGTCCACGGAAATCGTCCTGGCTCGCATCGGTGCCAATGACCCCGATTTCAATCTCCGTCCGGAACCAGTCTATATGGTCAGGGAGAAAGATATGGAAACCTGCACGTTCGCTTCCTGCCTGGAAACGCACGGAAGATACGACCTGCAGGTGGAGCAGTCCGCGAATCTGGTACACTCCTGCGAGTCGGTGGATGTGCTTGAGGACAGCGGCGAATATACTGTGGTAGAGTACGGCTTTGCCGGAGGACACCGGGTTACCCTCTGCATCGCATTATCAGATGCTTCCAGGGAAGCGGTTCACACTGTGTCTGCCGGTAAAGGACGGACGTTGTCCTGGACGGGACCGGTATATGTGGAATATGAGTAAGTTCATTAAAATGATAGAATTATGAAAACTAGAAGCGAAACTTATCAGTTGGAAAAGGAAATGGAATGGGAGACCACAGGTCCTGGTGTCAGAAGACAGATTATGGGCTATGACGGTCAGATTATGCTCGTAAAGGTGCATTTCGACAAGGGCGCCGAGGGGCAGATGCACGAACATTTCCACAGTCAGACCACCTATGTGGTGAGCGGGAAATTCAAATCCATCATAGGTGACAAGTCGGCCATCATCGGCCCAGGTGACGGCTATTATGTGGCTCCGGACGAGCTTCACGGCTGCATCTGCCTTGAAGAAGGCGTCCTGATCGACGTATTTTCTCCACACAGGGAAGATTTCCTGAAAAAGTAGACCGGAATATGAAACTGCGTGGTCTGAGATGGTGGGTGATATCACTGATTGTGGCCATCACCATCATAAATTATCTGGACAGGAATACCCTTTCCATTATGTGGCAGGGTATTGTCGAAACCTTGGGACTCATAGATCCGGAGGGACTTACTGAAGACGAATACAAGACGCAGAGCAAGGAATTGTATGCCTACATAAATATGTTCTTTATGGTGGCCTACGGCATATCCCAGATGCTCTCCGGGAAACTTTACGACAAGATCGGTACGAGGAAGGGCTTCTCTGTTTCAGTCCTGCTCTGGGGCATTTCTGACGCCTGCACATCCATAGCTACGGGAGTGAAGTCTCTCTGCGGATTCAGGGCCGCCCTCGGTCTTGGTGAGGCTGGACCTTGGCCTGGAGCTACCAAGAGCAACGCGGAATGGTTCCCTCAGAAAGAACGTGCTATGGCTCAGGGACTTTTCAACGCCGGTGCTTCAGTGGGCGCCATACTTTCCCCTGTCATTATCGCACTTCTGTATTCTATCTGCGGATGGAAGCTGACTTTCGTGATTATCGGTTCTTTAGGTATCCTCTGGCTGATTCCGTGGCTTATCATAAACAAGAAAGGTCCCAAGGAGCATCCTTGGATTACGGATGAGGAGAGAAACTACATCCTGAGCGGACAGCCTGAGTGCAAGGTTTCGGACGACAAGGGACTGAGCTGGGGACAGCTGCTTTCGAACAGAAAGAGCTATGCCGTGATTCTCGGCCGTTTCTTCCTCGACCCTATATGGTGGATGTTCGTGACCTGGCTGCCTATCTACCTGTTCGATGTCTACGGTTTTGATATCAAGGATATCGGTATGACGGCCTGGGTTCCGTATGTCGGTGCGGCGGTAGGTTCCCTGACAGGAGGCTGGTTCTCCGGCTGGCTGGTAGGGCGAGGTCATACCGTGAATTTCTCCAGAAAACTTGCCATCGTCCTGGGCGCTGCGGTGACTCTCCCGGCATTGATCGTGGTGGCTTTCGTTTCCGACCCAATCGTGGCAGTGGTCTGTATGGCCGTGATTCTCTGCGGTTACCAGTTCTCTATAAACAATATCCAGACTCTCGCCAGCGACCTTTACACCGGCAAAAGCGTCGGCTCTCTGGCCGGACTCGGAGGAGCTGCAGCTACCATCGGAACCATCATTTCGATATTCCTGGTGCCTTATCTGACACAGGGAGGCAACTGGCTCCCGTTCTTCATTATGGGAGCTCTGCTCGTCCCTCTGTGCCTGATCTGCATCTTCGCTTTCGGCGGACGCATCGAACAGCAGGTGAAATAAGCCTGTATCCAGGAGCGATGCTGCAAACATATTGTACAGTCAATCAAATTATTATACCAAAACCAAAATTTTCAGAATTATGGGAAGATTAGAAGGAAAAGTAGCCGTAGTGACTGGCGGCGCTCGTGACCTCGGTCGCGCAATTTCAGTCAAACTCGCTCTCGAAGGAGCAAAGGTATGCCTCAACTATTTCGACAATGAGGAGGATGCCAAGGTAACCCTGGAAATGATAAAGAAAGACAACGGTACAGCTATCGCAGTACAGGGTGATATGACCAAGGCTGCCGACGTCAAGAATCTGTTCGCAAAGGCAGGCGAGGCTTTCGGCGGAAAGGTGGATATACTCGTAAACGTAGTCGGCGGACTGGTAGGCCGCAAGCTCATCACCGAGCAGGACGAGGCCTGGTATGATTTCCTTATGGACGTGAATATGAGAAGCGTATTCCTCTGTACACGTGAAGTGGTGTCAATGATGCCAAAAGGCGGTTCCATCATCAACTTCTCTTCACAGGCTGCACGTGACGGCGGCGGTCCTGGCGCATCGGTGTATGCTACGGCAAAGGCTGCAGTCGCCTGCCATACCCGCGCTATGGCCAAGGAACTCGGTCCTCAGGGTATCCGCGTCAACGCTTTGGCGCCAGGTATGATCAACACTTCATTCCACGACCGTTTCACCAAGCCTGAAGCCAGGGAAAACCTGCATCATACAGCTCCGCTCCGCAGGGAGGGTGAGGCTTATGAAGTAGCCGACCTCGTATGCTTCCTGGCAAGCGACGAGTCGTCCTACATCACGGGAACCAACATCGACATTAACGGCGGTTGCCTGTTCTCATAATGTTAGGGGCCCAAAAGAACTTTTCAGGGCTTTTGGACCCCTTCCTTGTATTTTTCTTTGTCATCCCGGGCAGAGCAAGCCTGGCGCTCATATTGTCTCCGAGCGCAGTGGAGGATCTGTCCGCCCGGGGTGAAGTTTTTTCAAATCAACGGATATGGACAAGAACTATGAAAAGCCATTTCTGGAAGTATGGGAAATGGCAGTGGAATCCGGTTTCGCACAGACAGGGGGCAATACTTGGCGTGACCCTTATCTTCCTGATGAAGACGGATATTGGAACGATAACGGAACCATTTAATCTCTGACAATATGACAACCACATATGTTACAGGTCTGGCATTTATGGCCGGGATTGTATTTTCCGTATCTTGCCAGAAAATCAATGAATACGAAGAAGGACGCCAGCCGGGTGCGTCCATAACCAAAACCTTTGCGGTCAGTGAAAATCTCTGGACTCCGGACGGGACCAGAAGCACTTATATTGAAAACGACGGGCTGAGACTGACAGGAGAAGAGCATATTTCAGTATTTTATGCCCCATATATTGAAGGGAACGGGGAAACCATAGAGAACTTGCAGGATGATGTGGAAGCAATTCCTGCTGGAAACGGCAAATACACTTTTTCACATACGGAAATATCCGGTGCCGAGGCGTACAACTACTATTTCCTGATGCCCTATTCAATCAGATCAAATGAGAATTCTGCCCAAAACGGACTTTCCGCCAGACTCTCTCCAGTACAGTACCCCGGTGCAAACGATATCGACCCGACCAATGACTGGCTTGTCGGCAGGATGCAGACAAATGTCTCCAAGTCCGACGAACTCACTGTCACCGAATTCAAGAGGATTTTCGCTCCGTTCAGACTGACTGTCACCGATACCGGCAATCTCCTTGAAGGTGAGAAAATCAGGACCGCGACCCTGAGTTTCAGTCAGGAGGCTGTAAACAAGAGCAACTCTATCGTAGGTGTGTTCTATGTCTCATTCAGCGACGATTACGAAAATACCGGAATCCAGAGTTTCCTGTCTACAGCTCCGGGAAACGCAGTGTCTGCGGTATTCGATGACGGATGCGAAATCTCCGGTGACGGCTATCCTGTCTGGTTTATGCTGAACCCGGTGGAGATTTCAGGCGGCACGGCTACTCTGACAGTTTCCACCGACACCAGGACAGTGACCAGGACTGCATCCCTGGCTGCACCTGTCACCGTAATGAGCGGAAAGTTCAACAGCCTGTCTTTCGATATTTCCGGAAGCGGAGTCCTGCCTGAGGAAGAATCCGTCACCCAGACGTTCACATCACTCACTTCCATATCGCAGAACGTACTTACCGCCAGTGACGGAAAAGATTATGCCTACAATTTCAACGGCTGCCGTCTTACCACGGATGACGGCATAGCAGGCGTAAGGCTCTACAATTCGTCTATGGACCTGCCGCAGTTCATCGCGAAAAAGCTTGTAAGGCTCAGGGTCTTCACCCACAGGGCGAGCGCCAATGCGAGCGGTTCAGGAGAAAACCGCAAACCTGTCACCCTGACCGTGTCGGCAGGTGAAAATACAGTGGCTTCCGCCGATTTCGACTACTATGCCCTGACCAAGACAGGCGGTGTATGCGAAATCGAGATTCCGGAGGAATATGCAGAGTCGGCTCTGAGCCTGTCCTGTGCAGACAATACATCCGCATACATTACGGCCATTACCTATGTTTTCGAGGATTCCTCTACGGATCCCGATGCCCCGCAGCTTGTTTCTGCAGAACCTTCAGATGCCGGATACGGAAACCTGTATCTCGGACGCGAGGTGACAGTGACGGGAACAAACCTGGACAAGGTCGAGAAATTCGTGGTGGACGGAGTGGAAGCTGAGCTGTCGGAAACCCCGTCAGCCACTCAGGCCAAATTCGTTATGCCTGCAACCATCACCGGAACTTCCGCAAGGCAGGTCAGGCTTTCAGCTGTCACAGGGGGAGAAACCATAGATTTGGGCGCTGTCACAGTCTATCCGTTCTACTGTACCAAAGGATTGAGAATAGGCGTCGGAGCTAATTCCGAAGCGGACTATACTGATGACGGAAGAAATATGTCTTTCCTGCTTTTAAATGAAGGCCGTGTGATCTCTGCCCAGGAGTGGGTGGAAAGCGGCATCGATCCGTTCGCTGCCTCTGGTACGAATACGGTGACAACCTCCAGTTCGAAAGTGACGGGCTCCGAAGAAGACTATTACAGCGTGCAGCCTTATATGATGCTGACATCTTCCGGAGATCCCGATTCTGCGGATGAGTCCAAACAGCCTAAACTCGCTTTCCAGAATCCGTCCAACTCGAATACCCAGCTGAGGAATCACCGCTATCCTGACGGTGATCCGGTCATAGGTACTGATGAAAACGGTGGAAAGAACTCGACTTACGGTACACCTGTAGTCAAGTTCAGGGTCATCTACAACGATGAAGACACGAAAGAAGCCGTGAAAGACGGGACTTTGGGAGATATTTCCTATGCCAGGAATATGGGCAATTCGAATGCTCCGGCCTTGAGCCCTGAGGCGGAAGGGGAAAGCAGTTCGACCTGGGTGAAGGGCAGTGTGATCCTGATCCAGTATTTGGATTATGAGCGTGCCACTGCCGGTAGCGGGGCTTCCTCCCTGTCGGATGTGGAAAGACAAGGCTATATTTATGTCAGGGACATAACCTGTGCTGACCTGGCTACCGGATGGCCTCTGTATCCTACTGCAGGCTACGTGGAGTTCGACCTCTACTGGTCCAATCCGCTCAGCCTGCAGTAGGCAGCTCATTTTCAGATATTCTCCGTGATGAAGTCAATAGTCTTGAAGAATATCTCCTCCATCTTGTCGGAAGAGTTGGAGTTCAGGTTGTGGTCGTAATTCTCGTAGATTTCCAGATCCACGGTATTGCCCTTGACCGCCTCCAGCTTTTCTGCGAATTCCACGCTCTGCGAATACTCGACAGTGATGTCGGCAGTCCCGCAGAACAGAAGTGCGGCGATCTTGTGCTTTTTCGAAATCATATTGACCGGAGATGCGTTTGCCAGCACCTTATGGTCAAGATCGAGAAAATACGCTATCCTTTCCGGATCTTTCGCACGTGTCGTGATGGCTGCGGTGGCAAGATTGTAAATCCCCGAGTATCCCACGAGGACTTTTGCTTCAGGACATTTCATAGCTGCCGCCGCAGCGAGATGTGCTCCTGCGGAATTACCTGCAAAGGCCATCCTTTCAGGGTCGATGTTGAGTTCCTCCGCGTGTGAACGTACATATTCCACGGCATCGAGGATATCCTGGATGGATACGTTGACGTTGGCATCTGGCTGAGGCGCAAGAGTGTACTGGATCCGGACTCCGGTGATACCTTTCTGCTTGGCAAGATACTGCGACTGGACGTAGAAGCTCCTGTTGGTGCCCCTGGCCCATCCGCCGCCGTGCACGAAGAAGACTACAGGCACCGGTGTCTCGCTTTCGGCGAAGTCTACAGTGATTTTGAGGTCATAGCCGTTTTCACTCTTGTAGATGAAATCGCGGGTTTCCACGCCTTTGTAGTCTTTGCTGCTGAGCCTTTTCCTTTCGAGGGTGAAAGGCACGAGCAGGTCCTCGATCTGGTCGAGATCCACGATTCTCGCGTAGCGTTCGGCGTTGATGAGCTCGTATGAGCCGTCAGCCTTTTTCTGAAGTTTCATCGAGTACTTGTTTGTGGCAGGTCTTTCGGAAGTCTGGGCCGATACGGTGGCCGTGCCCGGGAGAAGGAGTGCTGCCGACATTACGGCAGATGCGATGGTGAATAAAGCTTTTCTTTTCATTTGACTGGTTGATTAGTTAATGTAAAACATCTGAAAATTCAGTTTTGCCTGATGATTTCTGATTTTATTTGTTAATTTTGTCTACGGAAATTGGTTAACCAATATATACCTGACAAAGTTAGAAACTTTTCGGAAAACAGGATGCTTTCTGACCACATTAAGATTTAAAAATGATAACAGACAGATTATTTCCTGAAATGACGAGGAATTTCCTTTTCATTCTTATTCTATTTCCGGCTCTGGCGCTGGCTTCATCCTGTGAAGACGGCATTGCGGATGACGGCCGGGATGATACTGAAATTACCGACGGTCCTTCTGACGGGGATGGGGATGATGATGGGGGAGAGGGCGAAGATCCCGTGGATGAGGAAGACCCTAACGTTAATACCTTTACGGTGTCTTCTGCCTCCGAACTCGAAGCTTTGGCTGACGTAACGCCGGGAAGCACTGTCGTATGGAAAGACGGTGAATACGATGGTGTCGCCCTGACGCTCGACTATGCGGGGACAGAGGAAGCTCCCGTGACATTCAGGGCTGAAACACCTGGAGGCGTGACCTTTACCGGAGCCTCGTCCCTGAGAATCGACGGCAGCCACATCATTGTGGACGGATTCAGATGGGAAAATCCCGAGCCTTCAGGAGAGCACCTCATAAGATTCTACACAGGCTCATCGTCCTGCACGCTCGAAAACTGCGAAGTCGATGCTTCAACGGCAGAGATGCGGGGAGAGGGCAGCACTTTCAAATGGGTTTCACTCTACGGTACAGGGCATACCGTGACTGCGTGCAGCTTCAATGAAAAGAAGGATATGGGCGCCACTATGGTGGTCTGGCTCGAAGACGGTATCACTCCGCGTCATACCATATCATATAACCGTTTTACACGTACCGAGACCATATACGACTCCACTGGCGAGCCTGCCAACGAGCAGGAAACCATCAGGGTAGGTGACAGCGAACACTCTATGCAGCAGTCCGGATGCATCATAGAGCATAATTATTTCTACCGCAGCAACGGGGAGAAACAGGAAATCGTCTCCAACAAGAGCTGCGGCAACATCTATCGCGGAAACGCCTTTTTCGAGAGCTGCGGTACCCTGACTCTCCGTCAGGGTAATGACTGTACGGTTTCAGGAAACTTCTTCTATGGCAATGACATAGAATCTACCGGAGGAGTACGTATCATAGGCGAAGGCCACCTTGTGGAGAACAACGTCTTCGAAAAGCTCAATTCTGTAGGCTACCTTTCCGCCCTGTGCATCTGTGCCGGACAGGAGCATAGTTCGCTTTCAGGCTATGCGCCAGTCAAAAACGCGACTGTCAGGAGCAATGTCTTCATTGACTGCAATCTGGCTATGCATCTGAACTATGGTTCTTCATCGATGACGGTCCCGGTGGAAAGTACGGTCATAGAGAACAATATCGCCGTGACACCGGACGGCGGAGGATATGTGGTCCGGTATGAAAACGACGATACGGACGGGGATGCGGATATAACGTTCAGCGGCAATACTTTCTATGGCAGGTTCAGGAATAACTTCTTCTCGCTGACATCTGTCAGGGAGCGGCCTTCCGTGGACAGCTGTCTTGACGAAATCGAGGCTGTAGCAGCCGCTGCCGGCCCGCAGTGGCAGCACTCCGAGGATGGCAAAACACTTTATCGGTAAACAAGGATATGAAAGCATTCAGATTTCTAGTATTCTCCTTTTTGATGATGGCATTGTCTTGCGCCAGCTCACCGGCTGCAGATGGTCCGGAAAACGGAGAAAACGACAACGGGAACGGATCCCAAGAGAAGATTCCAGGTGCATTGGTTGCCGACGGGAACGATGAAGGCACCTATGACCTGATAGTTTCCAGTGGATACAATTACGAGACTCCTGACAGGTCCGGGGCACACGCCTCCGCACCCTTCCGCCACATACGGCAGAGTTTCGATGCGGAACTGGACAAATATGTCTTCGATTTCATCCTCCACATCGACAACGATGACGACAGGGGAAAACCGGATGTGACGGACCGTCAGAGAAATGAAATCAAGACTGACGCCAAATCCCCGGACTCTATGGTAGCCAAGGAGAATGAAACCATCCGCAACACCTGGAAATTCCGTCTTCCCGAGGGGATGCAGACGACTACAGGTTTTTCACACATTCACCAGCTGAAAGGAATAGACAACGCTTCTGAGGATGCCGATGTTTCAATGCCTCTGATCACGTTCACTGTCAGGTCTCTGACTGGCGGAGGCCAGCAGTTCCAGGTCATCTATGTGGGTCCGTCAAGTGAGGATACCGGGAATGTCTATCTCGCCAAGACGGACCTGTCGGACTTTCTCGGCGAATGGGTGGAAGTCACCGAGACTGTATGCTGTTCCTTGACAGACGGCACATATGACCTGGTGATCAGGAGAGTGAGCGACAGGAAGGAACTGGTCAGGATTTCGAAACCTGGACTGCATCTCTGGAGAGAGGGAACCACCGGCATCAGACCAAAGTGGGGACTGTATAGAAGTATCGGCAAGGAGGGAATCAATAAGAACCAATTACGGGATGAAACCCTCAAATTCGCTGACTTTATGATTGAAAAATTGGATTAATTGGTTTTTATTTTATATTTTTGCGCCGGTTTCGATTATGAGATTAATGCCAAATTCGACTCATTCACCGCAGGTAGAAACTGTGATAAGACATATTCGTGCGCTCCTTGATTCCGGACGTCTGCTCCCTGGCGACAGACTTCCGGCGGAAAGACGTATGGCTGAGCAGCTGGGAGTGAGCCGCGCCCACGTAAGGACAGCATTTCAGAAACTTGAATTCTATGGCATCGTGAAGACTTATCCGCAGAGCGGAACTGTAGTGGCCGAGCAGACTGTGCAGGCTTTGGAGGGGCTGATTTCCGATGTCCTGCAGATAGAAAGCTACGATTTCGAGTCTCTGGTGCACGTGAGGGTGATGCTCGAAGTGGATTCCATCCGGATGAGTGCCCGGCACAGGACGGAAAAAGACATCGCCGCGATGCGGTATGCGTTGGATGAGTGCGACAGGTATTTCGGTACGGACCAGCAGAATGCCAAGGATTTCGCCTATCATCAGGCTATAGCCAGGGGTGCCCATAATCCTGTGACTGCCTCATTGCTTTTAGTGATTACCCCTGACGTACTGACGTATTACAGAAAGTATAACGTATGCGTGACCCCGAAGGAAATCGTTTCCGGGGAGCATCACGAAATGCTTCGCTGCATCATCGACCAGGACGAGGATGCAGCAGAAGCTATTCTGCGCACGCATCTTAAGGGGATTATAGAGTTCTCCATCGAGAACAATACAAAAGGCTGACGAGGGTGACACAAAATCTCTTTTGTGTCACCCTCAAACGTCTTTCTTCGAAAGACTGACCCATTCTAACCCCCTGCACCCCCTATTAGGGGGGCTTACGCACCACTACGGGTGCGGTCCCTACGGGACTTTTTAGGACTTTTGGGTCGCAGCTATTTTCTTCATCCGCTCCGAAAATTCTTCCTTTCCTATGATGGTGACGATGTCCGCTATGCCCAGGCCGCTGGAAGCACCGACCAGAGCCAGACGGAGGCAGTTCATCACTTTCCCCATAGGGAAGCCGTTGCCCCTGATGAATTCCTCCAGAGGACCTTCCAGTGATTCCTTGGTGAATTCGCCCTGGAATCCGGTAATGAAGTCCGCCACACGGTAAGCCAGCGTATAGTTTTCCTCTTTCCAGAACTTGGCCACATCCTTTTCCGCATAATCGGATGGAGCCACGAACAGGTATGAGGCTATGTCCCAGAAATCTGCAACGAAAGTGGCCCTTTCCTTTATCAGAGACACTATGCGGCGGACGTAATCCCGTGTAAAGATGCGGTTCCTGAAATCCGCGCCCTGCACCGTCACTTCTGCACCCGCCGTAAGAGCGCATTTCGGGCAGGCCACAATCTGCATCCCGTGACTTTCGAGCACGGGGATGAACAGGTCTGTAAGCTCGTCGTCGGATTTCATCCGGAGGTATTCCTTGTTGTACCATTTCGCCTTGTCGGGGTTGAATCTCGCCCCTGACTTGATGACTCTGTCCAGAGAGAAGGCTTCCGTCAGCTCCTGTATGGTGAACAGTTCCCGGTCATCTCCCGGATTCCAGCCGAGCATCGCCAGCATATTTACGAAGGCTTCCGGAAAATATCCGTCTTCACGGTAGCCTCTGGAAACTTCTCCTTCTGCATTGGTCCATTTCAGCGGGAAGACCGGAAAACCGAGCCTGTCCCCGTCCCGTTTGCTGAGCTTGCCCTTGCCGTCGGGTTTGAGCAGAAGGGACAGATGCGCAAACCTCGGCTGGGAGTCCTGCCAGCCGAATGCCTCGTAAAGCAGGTAGTGCAGAGGCAGCGACGGCAGCCATTCCTCCCCGCGTATGACCTCCGTGATTTCCATCAGATGGTCATCCACGATATTCGCCAGGTGGTAAGTAGGCAGCTCATCGGCCCTTTTCCAGAGCACCTTGTCATCCAGGGTGTCGGTATTCACCTCTATGTGGCCGCGGATCAGGTCATCCATTTTCACGACCCGGTTTTCAGGCATCTTGAACCGGATGGTCCAGTCGGTATGCGTCTCAATCAGTGGCCTCCATTCGCTTTCCGGCATAGAGAGCGAATTCCGCAGGGATTTGCGGGTGATATGGTTGTAGATGAAAGTTTCCTTGCGGGCTTCCATCTCCTCCCTTTTGGCAGCGAGTTCCTCTGCCGTATCGAAAGCATAGTAGGCGTAGCCCTTTTCCACCAGTTCCTCGGCGTATTTCCTGTAGATGCCGCGTCTCTGGGACTGCCTGTAAGGGGCGTGCGGATGTCTTTCAGACGCCGTTTCCACTATATTGCCGTCAGCATCCACGCCTTCGTCAGGTATGATTCCGCACCAGTTCAGGGCTTCTATGATGTATTTTTCAGCCCCCGGCACGAACCTGTGGGAGTCCGTATCCTCGATTCTTATGATGAAATCGCCTCCATGCTGTTTCGCATAGAGGTAGTTGTAAAGCGCAGTCCTGACACCGCCCATATGCAGCGGTCCTGTCGGAGAAGGCGCGAACCTCACTCTTGTTTTCCTTTCCATATCAGTTTTCCTTTTTCAATGTTCTCCTGATGGCAGCCACGGATTCCAGTGCGCTGATACTCTGTCCCTCCGCCACTATCAGGGCAGGGACTTCGCCGTCGGCGAAATGGAATTTGCGGATGTTGCTGCTGTCGTTGTATCCTATCTTGATATTCGCCTGGCATTCCGGAAGTTCCTTCTCTCCTCCGAACAGGGGAGAGGAGCTGTCGTAGACGAAATCGTTGTCTATCATTATCAGATTTCCGAGATTCACGTCCGTAATGCTACTGAGCATATTCATCCTGAAGCCGGTGGCTATCACCGTGATGCTTATCTTGTCTCCGGTCTCCGGGTTTTCATCGTAGATGATGCCGCGCTTGAAATTGTTCGCGTTGCCCGTATATTCGTTTATCTTGTCGTTTATCGAATCCAGCTCCCGCATCAGCAGACCCTTGTCGTTTTTCCCGACAGTGATGTTTATAAGGACGTTCTTCGCCGTCTTGAGGTCGAAATCGTTCAGCAGGGGAGACTCCAGCGCCTCCTTTATGGCGTCCTGTATCCTGTTTTCCCCGCTGCCGTGTCCGCAGCCCATAAGGGCCATCCCGCTGTCCCTCATCATCTTGCTGACATCTTCGAAATCCACGTTTATGTGCCCGGCCTTGGTGATGATTTCTATGACTCCGCGCACTGCCGTGGCCAGTATTTCATCGGCTTTCGGGAAGGCGTCCTGTATCAGCAGGTCGCCGTAGCATTCGTAGAGCTTTTCGTTGTTGATTATCAGCATGCTGTCCACGCATTTCTCCAATTCGTGGATGCCGTCTATCGCTTTCGAGAGGGATTCGTTCCCTTCGTTGTGGAACGGCAGGGTCACTACCGCCACTGTCAGGATGCCCTTTTTCTTGGCCATGTCGGCGATGACCGGAGCGGCTCCGGTACCTGTGCCGCCACCCATTCCTGCAGTGATGAAAAGCATTTTCGTGCCGCAGTCGAGTACCGTGGCAGCTATGCTGTCGGCGGCTTCCAGAGCGGCGTTGCGTCCCTTTACCGGGTCTGTTCCCGCACCGAGCCCTTTGCCGAGCTGGAGTTTCACCGGCACATCGCTTTTGCGGAGAGCCTGCGAGTCGGTGTTGCACACTATGAAGTCGCAGCCTTCCATTTTCTGGCTGTACATGTAGTTCACGGCGTTGCAGCCGCCTCCCCCTACGCCCAGAACCTTTATGATGGAATTTCCCGGCTGCCAGTCATTCGGTAATATATCGCCCATAACGACCTCCTGTTTAAGCGTTTTCCTTCATTATGTCTTCGAACAGGGTCTTGAACCATGTAACCGGTTTGGACGGAGTCTTTTTCGTTTCCGTGTCCGGTTTCCGGGACTTCTCCCTGTGTCTTTTTACTTCGTCTTCCTGTTTTTTCGGCTCTTCCTCGATTTCGCCTTCAGGGAAAAGTTCCGGCGTCTCTCCGGAGTGCTCTTCCGCAGTATTGTCGTCGAAAGTTACGGTGCCGCCGATTCTGACAGTGCTTTCGCCCTGAATGCAGTCGGGAATCCTGTCGGCCTTGGCGGCCAGGACAAGTCCGATGCTGACTGCCGCGTCCGTCTCGAATACCCCGTCGCAGCCCGTAGCGGAGAACAGATGCCGCGGATATCCGGATCTGACGCTGTATCCTGAAATTTCCTTTATGTAGTTCGCGCAGTTCGTCAGGTTGGCCCCTCCTCCCGTCAGGACAATGCCGTTGCGGAGATTGTCGGCGAAGCCGCTCCTTTCTATTTCATACAATATCGCATCTATGATTTCCTTTACCCTGCACGAAATGATTTCAGACAGATATTTTACCGGAAGCTGCTTGTTCGGAGAGGCGTTGCCGCTGTTTATCTGGATGATTTTCTCGCTCAGATTCTGCAGCTTGTCAGGCATGCAGGCCCCGAAAGCGAGCTTTATGTTCTCTGCCAGCGTGTCCGAAATCATGCACTCCGTCCTGATGTCCGAAGTTATGGACGCTCCGCCGAACGGGATGGAGGCGTAATGCCTCATGATGCTGCCGTAGTATACCGATACGGAGGTAACCCCGCCTCCGAAGTCTATCAGCGCCACTCCGTTTTCCATTTCCGAAGGTGTCAGTACGGCCTTCGCCAGAACATCGGGAGTGAAGTATTTTTTCGCTATGCCGATGTTCAGGTGGTTGAACGTCACGTCTATGGAGTGCAGGGCGCTTTTCTTTCCGACGAAAATCTTGAAGTTCCCTTCGAGGACTTCGCTCGGCATCCCGATGATATCGCTTTCCACGAGCTGGAAATCTTCCCCGTTGGAAAAAGACTGGGCGACAGCCCCGAACAGCTCGTCACTCCTTTCATCGTCGAGGGGATATGATTCCAAAGCACTTGTTTTCAGTATGTTTACGTCTTCTTCGGTTATGCATTCCTCCGGATTCATCTTCATCTTGGCCTGGCCGGTCTGCTGTTTCACCCTGTATTTCGGCATCCCGACCACAGCCTGCGTGATTCTGATGTTGAGTTCTTTTTCAGCATCTTCTATCAGCCTGGACAGAGGTTTGGTCACCTTCATGGAATTGAACACATAACTGTTCCGGATACCTTCCGACGGTTCCTCCCTGTAGTAAATCACCTGAATGTCGTTTTCGTTTATTCTGGCTACTGTCAGCGCTATCTTGCTGGATCCCAGATCGACAGCTACTATATGTTTGTCTTCCATGGGCTTTTACGTTATTTGCAAATTATCTGTTTGTCGTATCTTACATCGACTGTACCGTAGCGGTCCTTTTCACCGGACGGGACGACGGCCGAGTAATACAGCTCCATCAGTTCGAATTTCTCCTCTATCTTTTCCGGTTTCCCGAAAATGAACTTTTCCCTGCCCTCCCGCGGGATGAGAATCAGGTCTCCGTTATCCGAGACGTGTATCTGCACTATGCTGCGGTTCCAGACCTTGTGGCGGTTCATATAGGAAACCATTGCGCCCATACGGTCCAGCCACTCCTTTTCTTTCCCGGAAACGGCTTTGCCTTTCCCTGCGTCCCCGGTTTCTATGGGAATGTTTCCGTCTATCACTATCACATAGCTCGCTTTCCCCGGCTTGAGGGGGAAAACATAGCCGCGCTCATCGGCATAGAAGCCCTGCCCGCCTTTCTGGAACCTCATCACCGGTTCCCTTTGGGTCACGTCTATGTGCAGGATCCCGTCTTTCGTGCAGTATGCCTCGCTTTTCAGGATGGCGCTCCGCGAGTCGAGCACGGTTTCCATCCTTTTCAGGTCCAGCTCCATGACCGGGATGCCGGTGACCTGTCCGTAGTCGGCCGACACATATCCGGCTATGTCTCCGGGGGAAACGAACCGGTTTTCCGTACTGTCCCTGATACAGATGTCCATACCGGTGCAGAGCTGCGCCTTCCTGCTGCCGGCGCTTGCATTCATAGCTGCCGTCAGGCATATCAGGATGACGCATACTGCCGCCCATTCGAATACGGACACGAGTATGTTCCCAGACAGTTTCATTTACCGTAACGTCTTTTCATCATATCGGTTATGTTCTGGATGTACCGGTCTATGTTTCCGGCTCCAAAAGTAACCAAAGTATCGATATCTTCTGCTTCGAGAGTCTCCAAAAGTTCCTCTTTTTTTATGAGGATCTTGTCGGCCAGCGTCATTTTGTCGTAAATGATTTCCGAAGTCACTCCCGGGATCGGCTCTTCCCGTGCCGGATAGATGTCGAGCAATATCAGCCTGTCTGCCTGGTCCAGTGCTGCCGCGAATCCGGCCGCAAAGTCCCGCGTCCTGGTATAAAGGTGCGGCTGGAACACGGCAGTCAGCTTTCTTCCCGGAAAAATGTCCCGGATAGAGCTTATGGCAGCCGCGATTTCTGCCGGATGGTGGGCGTAGTCGTCCACATAGGCGTGTCCCGGAATATTGAAATGGATATCGAATCTTCGTTTAACTCCGGAAAAGTCCGCCAGCGCCGCCCTTATCTTTTCAGGGGCAATCCCGGAAACCAGTGCAACAGCCGCTGCCGCGATGCCGTTCTCCACGTTCACCCAGCCCGGAATCCCGACCCTGCAGCCTTTCACCGTTCCCTGAGGATGTTTCAGGCCGAACGTGAAGTAGCCGCATTCGTCCTTACAGATGTTTTCGGCATGGAAGTCCGCCCTGACATCGTCGTATGCATAGCTGAGAACTCTGGCCGAAGTATCCCGTGCGGTTATGTCGAGCCCGTATTTGGCGATGACGGTTCCGCTGACCTGTGATGCGAAAGCCTTGAATGCTTCCGTTACGTGCGCCAGGTCCGAGTAAATGTCCAGATGGTCGGCGTCCATGGCCGTGATGACGGCCGTTTCAGGATGAAGCTGGAGGAAAGACCGGTCGAATTCGTCGGCTTCTACCACGACTATGTCGTTCGGTGCTGTCAGCAGATTCGTGCCGTAGTTTTTAGAGATGCCGCCGAGGAAGGCGGAGCAGCCGCAGCCGCTGTGCTCGAAAATATGGGCCAGAAGTGTGCTCGTGGTCGTTTTTCCGTGGGTTCCAGCCACAGCAAGGCATCTTTCGCCGTCCGTGATTTCACCGAGAATGCGCGATCTTTTCAGGACCTTGTAGCCATGCTCCCGGACGTAGACCAGCTCTCCCATGTCTTGCGGGATGGCAGGGGTGTAGATGACGAGCGTGTTGTCGGGATTTCCCGGAACGAAGGCCGTATTGTCCTCGTAATGGACGGCAATGCCTTCCTTTTCCAGTTCTTCCGTCAGTTCTGACGGCGTCCTGTCGTAGCCGGAGACATTGTATCCCTTGAATCTGCAGTATCTGGCTATGGCGCTCATCCCGATGCCGCCGATACCGATGAAGTATATGTTTTCGTATTTTTTCATTTTTCGTCTTTTACGCAGCCGTATATTTCTTCCACTATCCTCTCTGCAGCATCCCTTCTGGCTAATCCGAGGATATTTTCTTCCATCTTCTTCCGCCGGCTTTCGTCACCTGCCAGCAGGCAGGCTTCCTGCATCAGCCTCTGCCGGGCCTCGCCGTCCCTTATCAGCATGGCCGCGTCCTTGCGGACCAATGCCATGGCATTGTGCGTCTGATGGTCTTCCGTGACATTCGGCGAAGGTACAAAGATAACTGCTTTTCCGGCAGCGCACAACTCCGACACCGAACTTGCACCGGAGCGGGAGATGACCACGTCCGCTGCCGCGTATGCCAGATCCATCCTGCCGATGAAGTCGAAGTGGCGTACCATAGGGGCAGGATGGGCTTCCATAAAGGAGTCGACGCTGCTCTTGTAGTATTTCCCGCACTGCCACAGCACATCGATATCCTGTCCTCCGGGGCAACCTGACGAAATCCATCCCATCACCGATTCGTTCAGGGTCCTGCTGCCGAGGCTGCCTCCGACTATGAAAATATGTTTTCTGGACGGGTCCAGGCCATAGTGACGGAGAGCCTCTTCCTTCATTTCCGCTGTGGCAGGGACGATTTCCTTCCGTATAGGATTTCCTGTAAGCACGATTTTGTCTGCCGGGAAGAAACGTTCCATCCCTTCGTAGGCCACACAGATTCTTTCCGCCCTTTTCCCGAGAATCTTGTTGGCCAATCCGGCGAATCCGTTCTGTTCCTGTATCAGAACCGGGATTTTCCTGCGGGATGCCGCCCAGAGCAGGGGAGCGCTCGCATAGCCTCCCACCCCGACAGCCGCATCGGGCCGGAAATCGCGGATGATGCCGTCTGCCATCCTGATGCTTTTCAGGACCTTGAACGGAAGTTTCAGGTTCGAAAGCGACAGGCTTCTCTGCAGTCCGGACACAGGCAGTCCGATGATTCTGTAGCCGGCTGCGGGGACTTTCTCCATTTCCATCCTTCCCTCGGCTCCCACGAACAGGATTTCCGTGTCCGGATTTGCCTCTTTCAGCTTGTCCGCTATCGAAAGGGCAGGGAAGATATGCCCTCCCGTGCCTCCGCCGCTTATTATTACCCGTAATGCTTTTCTATCCATGGTGTATCTGTAATGTTTCTTCTGCCATTCCGGGCGCAGCCGATGGGTCTGCCTCTTCTTCTATGCCGGATTCATCGCTGTCGCCCGGAATGACAGCCGCTGCATCCGTATTCTTCTTAGCCAGCCGGCTGATGGAAAGCAGAACGCCGAATGCCACGCTGAAACTCAGGAACGAACTGCTGCCATGGCTGACCATAGGCAGGGTCTGCCCCGTAAGCGGCCCGATGTTCACGTTGACCATCATGTGCATAAAGGCCTGGCCCGTAATCAGTAGGACAAGCCCTGCAACTGCCACTTTAGCGAACCAGCTGTCGCACAGACGCACTATCCTCGCGCCTCTCGCCAGAAGACTGACGTACAGTATGAGTATGACGATACCCCCTATCAGTCCCGCTTCTTCTATGATGAAGGAATATATGTAGTCGCTGAAAATGGCGTATACCGAATACTTCTGAGTGCTGTTGCCGGGCCCCTTGCCGAAAAGCCCTCCTTCCTTGATGGCCAGTTTGGCGCTTTCCGGCTGTCGTATGCGGTCGATGGCGTCACGGTATTCCTTGCTCCAGACGTGCGTTTCCCCGCGGGCGGCTTCGATTTCCTGCAGCCTGTTTTCAGTTTCTATGATTCTGTATTCCCTGTGCATGGTCAGACGGTCGGCCGCCACCGCAAGCCGCGGGAACATTTTCCCTTCGGAAGCGGCATGAAGCCCCACGAAAAGCCCTATCATACAGCAGCCGGCCGCCAAGGCTCCGAAAATCTCCTTCTTCGGCATCCCGCCTATGAGAATTACCAGGAAAAGGACGGCCCCGGTGAGCAGGGTGCTGGAGATTCCTCCCTTGAACATTCCTCCGAGCACCATTATCGTCGGCAGATAGATGTAGATGATACGTTTGGCTGCCGGACTGTCGAGGAATCCGAGACGCGGCGAAAGTACGGAGAGGGCTTTCGGCAGCCGGAAAGAGTCTTTCCGGTATGCGTCTATGGCCCAGGCGAGGTACATGACCATCGCCACCTTGATGACTTCGAAAATGTAAATCTGCATACCTCCGATTTCCAGCGACCGTTCGGCCCCGTTCACGTTTATGGTGCCGATTCCGGCAATGAGGCACAGCAGCAGCATGAAAGACACGAAGAATCCGAGCGAGGAGAACAGCCGGATGAAGCCGATGCTCGGAATGTTGTAGCACAGGACTATTATGGCCAGGCCTGCGCAGGCGAGCTTGAACTGGGAGAAGAATATGTCCAGTCTCGTGGTGTCCCCTTTGGCCAATCCGGAAGACGAGGCGAAGACGGTCACGAGCGAGGTAAGGATCAGCAGCAACACTATCATCCATATCACCTTGTCACCCTTGAAGTTGGCGACAAAGTTCCAGAAGTCCCGTTTCTGTGTCGTGTTTTCTTCCATACTACAGGTTTCTTACGGCTTCCTTGAACTGCCGCCCCCTGTCCTCGTAATTTTTGAACAGGTCGAAGCTGGCGCAGCATGGGGAGAGCAGGACCACATCCCCGGCCACGGCTATCCTGTGGGCCAGTTTCACGGCATCTTCGGCTGAAGTCACGTCGTGCATCTCGGGAACCGCGTCGGAAAACGCTTTATGTATCTTGGCATTGTCTAACCCCAGGCATATTATGGCCTTTACCTTTTCCCGGGCGAGAGGCACGAGAGGGGAGTAGTCGTTGCCCTTGTCCGTACCTCCGACAATCCATACCACAGGCCTGGTCTGGCATTCGAGGGCGTACCAGGCCGCATCCACGTTGGTGGCCTTGGAATCGTTTATGTAGAGCACGTCCCCTATGCTCAGGACTTTTTCCAGACGGTGTTCCACGGCCTGGAAAGAGGACAGGGCTTCGCGGATGGTATCGTTGTCTATGTTCATCACCTTTCCTGCGATGGCGGCAGCCATGGAGTTGTAGACGTTGTGGCGGCCGCCGAGAGCCAGATCCCGGAGGAACATGTCGCACTCGCCGTCATTGTAGCGGACGACCATCTTGTCGTCGCGTATGAAAGCCCCTTCCCTGACTTCGGTCTTCTGGGTGAACGGCAGCATCCTGGCACGGACCACTATCCTGTTCAGGTGGTTGATGGTGATTTCGTCATCGGAACAGAAGATGAAGCAGTCGTCGCTTTTCATATTCCTGGTGATGCGGAATTTCGCCTTGACGTAGTTTTCGAGTTTGTGGTCGTATCTGTCGAGGTGGTCTGGGGTTATGTTCGTGATGATGGCGATGTCGGCCTTGAAGTCGTACATGTTGTCGAGCTGGAAACTGCTCAGTTCCAGGACATAGATGTCGAAGTTTTCGGTAGCGACCTGAAGGGCGTAGCTCTTGCCGATGTTGCCTCCGAGACCCACGTTGAGTCCGGCGTTTTTCAGCAGGTAGTATATCAGGGAAGTAGTGGTGGTCTTGCCGTTGCTTCCGGTAATGCATATTTTCCTGGCCCTGTCGTATCTTCCCGCGAATTCGATTTCGGAGATGATGCCGATGCCTTTGGCTGCGATTTTCTCGATCATCGGGGCTGTGGCAGGTATGCCGGGGCTTTTGATGACCTCGTCTGCGTTGAGAATCAGTTCTTCGGTGTGATGTCCGCTTTCATAGGGGATGTCCCATTTTTCGAGAAGTTCCCTGTGGGCGTCATCGATTTTTCCCATGTCGGAGAGGAATACGTCGAAACCTTTCACCTTGGCCAGTACGGCCGCTCCCGTTCCGCTTTCTCCTCCCCCCAAAACCACAATCCTTTTCATAATATATAATACAATAATTTTCTTTTTTACTTCACTTCCTTTTTTCTGCCGGTTTCGGAATCACCTCCTGACATCTTAGGCCCACCCTGCAGGATGGTCTGGCGCGAAAGGGACGCCTCCGGAGGCATTGGCTCCCGAAAAGGGAGGGGACCCACGTCAGTGGGGAGGACCTCCGGAGGCGTCCCCTTCGCGCCCTCTACCTCACTTTCAGCAGCGCGACCGTAAGAACCGCCAGAATGATTCCGACAATCCAGAACCTCACAACGATTTTCGCCTCCGGCAACGCCCTCTCCGGCTTCATAATCACTGCATCGATTCCCTCCTTCTGGAAATGATGGTGCAGCGGCGTCATCTTGAACACCCTGCGCCCTGCGCCGTACCTGCGTTTCGTATATTTGAAATACGTCCGCTGGATTATCACCGACAATGTCTCCACGAAGAACACCCCGCACAGTACCGGCAGCAGCAGTTCCTTGCGTATAAGTATCGCGCATACTCCTATCACCCCTCCTATCATCAGGCTTCCCGTGTCGCCCATGAACACCTGGGCAGGATAGGAATTGTGCCACAGGAAACCTATCAGCGCACCGGCGAAGGCGGCCATGAAGACCCCGATTTCTCCGGTTCCCGGTATGTACATGATATTCAGGTATTCAGCGTTGATGATGTTGCCGGACAGGTAGGCGAAAATACCGAGAACCGCCACCACTATGGTCGAGGTCCCTGTCGTAAGCCCGTCCATTCCGTCCGTAAGATTCGTCCCGTTCGAGCACGCGGTTATCACGAGGACTATCATCAGTACGTAAATAGCCCATTTGCAGTACCATCCGAACGTCCCCTTGAACGGTGACAGCCATTTGTAGTCGAATTCGTGGTTCTTTATGAACGGCAGGGTGGTCTTGGTGCTTTTGACCACGTCTTCGGCTTTCCATTCTCCGGAATTTATCCTGAGTTCCGTGTCCGTATCGAGGGGCTGTGAGACGGACTTCGCTTCCAGTGTGTTCGCAACGGCCGGTGCAGCCGGTGCTACCGGTACATTTTCCCTTACCACGATGTCAGGGCTGAAACATACCGTCAGCCCAAGCCCCAGTCCGAAAAGAATCTGGCTGGCGAGTTTCCCTCTCTCGCTCAGGCCTTCCTTGTTGTGCCTGAAAACCTTTATGTAGTCATCCGTAAAGCCCAATCCGGCAAACCAGACCGTGGTAACCAGCAGGATGACAGTGTAAATGTTCGTCAGGTCGGCGAAGAGCAGGACCGACACCGTGACGGCGAGAAAGATGATGATGCCACCCATAGTCGGCGTACCTTTCTTCTGCATCTGGCCTTCGAGGCCGAGATCCCGGATTTCCTCCCCGATCTGCCTTTTCTGGAGCCATCGGATGATTTTCTTTCCGACTATCAGAGAAATCAGCATCGCTGTCACGCTTGCCATCATAGCACGGAATGACAGGTAGCTCATAAGCCCCTGTCCCGGGATGTCGAAATCCTTTAATGCTTCGAATAGGTGGTATAGCATGGTTTTAAAATTTCAATTATACAGGCAGATTTCCCGACTATGCCGGGGATGACAGTTACGCAGTCATCTCCGAGAAGACTTCGGCGACGATTTCCTTCTCGTCGAAATGCCGCTTCTCCCTGCCGATAATCTGGTATGTCTCGTGACCTTTGCCTGCCAGCAGGACCGTAGCCCCGTCTGGCGCCGTCATTATCGCAGTCCTGATGGCCTCCTTCCTGTCGGCGATGAACAGGGATTTCGCCTTTCCGCGGGCATCCATTCCCGCCTTTATGTCCTCCATAATATCCTCAGTCCTTTCAGTACGGCTGTTGTCCGAGGTCACTATGATACGGTCCGCCATTTTCTGGGCTACCGCAGCCATTTCGGGGCGTTTGGTCTTGTCCCGGTCGCCGCCGCAGCCGAAAAGGCAGACGAGCTGCCTCTCCGGAGCGATTTCTCTCAGGGTCTTGAGCACGTTTTCCAGAGCGTCCGGCGTGTGCGCATAGTCTATCACGGCCGAGATGTCTCTCGGTCCGCGGAATGTCTCCAGTCTTCCTGAAGCCGATTTCAGCCGGCTGATTCCTATCAGGGCCTCCTCAGGATCCGCACCCAGGCATACCGCAGTCGTGTAGACAGCCAGAATGTTGTAGGCGTTGTGCTGCCCTATCAGGCCGGTCCAGCATTCCCGCCCGTCGATTTTCATCTGCATCCCGTCGAAACTTTCCTCCAGGATGCGGCAGGTATGGTCAGCCATAGTCCTGCAGGAGTATGTCACTGTCCTGGCCTTCGTATTCTGCACCATTACGAGCCCGTTCCTGTCATCGGCATTGGTGATGGCGAAGGCATCGGCCGGCAGCCTGTCGAAGAACAGTTTCTTGCATCTGAGATACTCGGCGAAAGTCTTGTGGTAGTCCAAATGGTCGTGGGTGAGGTTCGAAAAGATTCCGGCCTTGAATTTCAGCCCGCTGACCCGTTCCTGCTCCACCCCGATGGAACTTACCTCCATAAAACAGTAGGAGCACCCGCATTCCACCATTTCGGCGAGCATCGAGTTTATCGTGATCGGATCGGAAGTCGTATTCACCGCCTCGCTGCATCTGTTCCCGACATAATTGGCTATCGTGGAAAGCAGTCCGCACTCATAGCCGAGGCCTCTGAACAGATGATAGAGCAGGGTGACGGTAGTCGTTTTCCCGTTGGTCCCCGTAATACCCACCAGATTCAGTTTTTCGGACGGCCGGCCGTAAAAGTTCGATGCAATTATCGCTACCGCATGCCTCGACGACTCCACCCTGACGTATGTCACCCCTTCTTTCCGGGCGCCTTCGGCTTCCAATGCCTTCTCGTCTTCATAGACAATGGCGGCGGCTCCGCCCGCAACGGCTGCCGGAATATATCCGTGTCCGTCCGAGGCGAATCCCTTCACGGCAATGAACATGGAGCCGTTCCCGGCCTTCCTCGAATCGGCCGTGACGGAAACTATTTCCGCATCCGTACAGCCTTCTACGGAAACCGTCCCGCATCCTGCGATTATTTCCCTTATCTTCATAGTCTTATCCTTGGCGAGGTCGACTCAAATTTGAGTCACCCTCCGTTTCACTTCATTCTGAATTTTATGACAGTACCCCGGGCTGCCTTCGTCCCGGCTTTCGGGCTCTGGCTGACCACATGCCCGTAACCGGAATATTCGGACCGGTAACCGCAGTTTTCTATGGAGTAAAGGGCGTCTTTCAGCCCGAGCCCCATGATGTCCGGCACCCTGTCGAGCATGTCGGCTCCGGTTTCGAGTCCTGCGGAAGCGTTCATATCCGGAATCTTCCCGGTTTCCCTGATTTCTCCGTTCCAGCCCGGAGAAAGACAGTAGATGCTGTTCACTATTTCATTCAGGACAGTGGCCGGGATGTTCCCTCCGTAGAAATTCATCCTCGAAAGTTTCGAATATACGACTACTATGGCCGTGTATTCCGGATCATCCGCAGGGAAAAAGCCCACGAATGTCCCCTGATGCTGTTTGCGCCCCTTCTCATCCGTGTATCCTGCCATGGCCTTGCCGTTGACAGTGTAATTCACCAGCATCCTGGCTGTTCCCGTCTTCCCTGCGACAGCGCATTTGGCCCTCTTCAGGTTGCTTCCCGTACCGTCCGTAACCACCGATCTGAGGGCGCTCACCAGACTGTCTGCCGTACTCTTCGAACAGATGGAACCGTTCATAATCTCCGGCCTTATCCGCTTCTTCACTTTCCCGTCCTTTTCTATCGATTCCACCAGATACGGTTTCATCAGTTTTCCCCTGTTCGCTATGGCATTGTAGAACATCAGTATGTGAAGAGGGGTTTCCTTTATGCTGTAGCCGTAGGAAATGGTCGGCAGAGTCGTCCCGCTCCAGTTCGGCTTTCCCGGCATCGGTATTTCAGGAGTCGCAAGCCCGAGCAGGTCGAAATCGAAAGCGGTGCCGAGCCCGTATTCGTACAGCTTGTTCACGAAACGTTCCGGCTCGTCCCCGTACTGCGTGCAGACTAAATAGCGGAATACCTGGTTCGAAGAAATCTCCAGACCTTCCCTGACCGATATTTCCGGGGATTTCCACTCTTTCAGATACGGGTCATCCGGAAGCCTGCGACCCTTGTAGGACCATCTGCCGCCGAAAGTAGGGACCTTCGCGGAGAGTTCGGTTTTCCCGTCTTCGAGCAGGGTCATCAGCGAGGCCGTCTTGAAGACCGACCCGGGAGCCTCGGCGCGTCCTATCGCGTAGTTGAACCGTTCGTATGCCTTTCCGTCATCTTCTACGGTCAGGTTTACCATGGCCCTGACGGCGCCTGTCTTCACGTCCATCACTATCGCACAGCCGCCCTCGATATTCTCTTTACCTTCTATGCCTTTTTTCAAGGCCTTTTCGGCAATGTCCTGGATATCGATATCGAGTGTAGTGCGGACATCGTCTCCGTTTTCCACGGCCACGTACGTGCTGTCATAGTCCCTGATATATTCCCTGTTGTCAGTCTTTCTCAGCCATTCCACCCCCTCTTTCCCGTGCAGGGCGTAATCGTACCTGCCCTCGATGCCGACATTGTCGTTGTTGGGATTGTTGTCATCCAGATGCCCGAGCACCCGCCGAGCCAACGACCCGTACGGGTATATCCTCTTGTCGAATTTCTCGACGATGAGGCCTCCTCTGTTCGCCCCTTCCTCGAAAAGGGGCAATGCCTTCACTTCCTTCAGAGTACCATGGTCGACAAGCCCTCCGATCCGTATGTACTGCCTGTTCGCTCTCCGGGCTTCGGCTATCATCCTGTAGTATTCGGCCGCGGATTTCCCAGGATAGAGGCGGGCAAGCCCTTCGGAGAGTTTCCTGGCCTTGTCCATCCACTCCTTTTCCCTTTTCTCACCCTCTTTCCGGTCGGTCATTTCGAGAAATTCGGCCTTTCTGACCGTACAGTCCATAGCTATCTGGTATTTGGGCATAGAGGCCGCCAGGACTCTTCCGTCGTGCGAGAGGATGGCGCCGCGCTCCGGTTCTATGACGGATCTGATGCTGCCCGGGGTGAATTTCTCGATATAGACTGTTTCGGGCCTGTAGATGAGCTGGATGTAGATGATGCGTCCGATGATGACGAGCCCTAAGAGAAAGAAAAGGAGATACATCACGAACAGTATCATCCCGATCCTGTCCGGCTGCCCTCCGGTGTCCCCGGTTTCCGTCCGCATCCCGGTGTTCTCTATGTCACTGCGTTCCTCTTCCATACGGAGTCCCGTTTTGTCTGAAGTGTCATTTTATGTAAACCGCCGGTTCATCCGGAATCGTGAGGGACGATCCGGCCTTTTCCAGCATTTCCTGGACGGAACTCAGCTTTTCCAATCCTATGAGTTCCGTATTTTTCTGTGTCAGCGAAATTTTCAGGTCATACAGGACGGCCTTGTTTTCCTCCACTTCCACCAAAGTCCTTTCTATCATCAGATTGACAGCAATAGCCAGGAAAATCAGGAAAAAGCCGTACAGGATATGAGGGAAATACTTGTCGAACTTTATCAGCGCGAACAACATTTCCCCGCGTCCTATCGAACGCAGGATTTTCCGGCGCAGCGGTCTGTCCTGCTGTCCTGCACCGATGCTTTCCGGTGCTTCTGTCTGCTGTCCGTTCTCCGTCATCATATTTTTTCCGCTATTCTCAGTTTTGCGCTTCTCGCCCTCGTGTTGGAGGCGATTTCCTCCTCCGACGGAAGCACCGGCTTCCTGTTCACGGCCTTCAGAGGCACGTCGGTACGTCCGTATATGTCCTTTTCCGCCTCGCCTCCGATATTTCCGGCCTTTATGAAATTCTTCACCATCCTGTCTTCCAACGAATGGTAGGTAATCACGACTAACCGTCCGCCTGGCTTCAGCACTGCCGCCGCCCCTTCCAGAAACTTCTCCAGCGATTTCATTTCCTGATTCACTTCCATGCGGAGAGCCTGGTAGATTTTCGCCAGGAACTTGTGTTCCGCCTGCCTTGGAAGTGCGGTGGCGATGGCTTCATACAGGTCTCCGGTCGTCCTTATCTCTTTCCCGAGCCTGTATCTGCATATAAGGGAAGCTATCTTCCTGCTGTTTTCCACCTCGCCGTAGAGCTTCAGTATATTTTCTATCTGCTCTTGTCCGTATCTGTTCAGGATGTCGGCGGCTCTGGTCTCGCTTGCGCTGCTCATCCTCATATCCAGATCCGCATCGAAGCGGAAAGAAAATCCGCGTGCCGCCGTATCGAACTGGTGCGAAGACACTCCGAGATCAGCGATGACTCCGTCAATGCCGTCAGTGAAGCCCTCGTAAAGGACGAAGTTGCGGATGAACCTGAAGTTGTTCCGGATAAGTGTGAGCCTCGAATCGCTTATCGGATTGTTCCTTATGGCGTCTTCATCCCTGTCGAATGCGAGGAGCCTGCCGCTGCCGTCGAGCCTGGAAAGGATGGCTGCGGAATGCCCCCCTCCGCCGAATGTGGCATCCGCATAGGTGCCGGACGGATTCACTATGAGTGCTTCTACGCTTTCTTTCAGCAGGACTGGTGTATGGTACTCGGACATGGCTCGAATTATTTGCTGTCCGGGATGGAGGCCGCGAGTGCAGTGAACTCTTCTTCTCCCAAGGCGGAATTTCCGAACTTTTCCGCGGCCCAGATTTCTATCTTGAAGTCGTTCCCGGCGAATACTACCTCCTTTTCCACTCCGATGGATTCGAGGAGTTTCCGGGGTACGGAGATCCTGCCGACTTTCGGGTCCGGCTCCACTACTGCGCAGTCGCGCATGTATTCACGCCAGAAAAGCGAGTGCTGACGGTTCAGAAAGTCCAGTCTGGCCTTGATTTCCTCCGACTGCCTTTCCCATTCACGATAGGTGAACATTTCGAGGCAGTTCTCGAAAATGTCCTTTCTGATGACGAATTTAAGGTCTTTTTCTTCGGCTACGGCACACTTGAAAGCAGACGGAAGGACCAGTCTGCCCTTGTCGTCTACCTTCCCTGTATATTCTCCTATGAATCTGACCATACCTTTGCGTCGCTATCAGACGCAAAAGTAAGAATTATTTTCCACTTTATTCCACTATTTTCCAAAATTTTCCACTTCTTTCCTCAGGGCTTCCCGTGAACCACCCGGAATGGTGGATGCGGGATTAATTGGCTGAAGGTTCTTCGTTGTTGGTCCTGTCGTAGCGGACGCAGCGGACGGAGGAAGCGGAGGTACGGTTCGCGAAGTCGAGTGTCAGGTTATCGGTATAGGCAGGTTCCACTCCGATAGGGTGGTACGACCCGTTTGTGAACATCGACTGCCTGATGGCCATACTCCTGCCGCGGTGGTTCTCATAGTAGACCGCGTTCTTGCAGATTCTGGCATCCTGGTAGTCGCCGAGATTCCCGACTTCATGCCAGCCGTGGGACCTGTCCGTCCTGCCCCTGTCGTTGCCTTTCCATCCGGCGAAAGGGAAAAAGTTGTCGGAGGAACCGTTGTTGTTCCAGCTGCCCAGGAAAGTGACACCGTAGTTGTCGATTCTCCAGGCACTGCCGGATCTGGAATAATGGTCGAACAGGGCCGCTATCTCGTCATCGGCCACCCTGTAGCCGTACGGGCAGGGGTCGTATATGGTCTTGTTCTCCACTTTCTTCGAATCCGGATTGTATCCCCACAGGTCGTCTTTCTGGGAGTACAGCCAGTCGTACGGATATGTACCTCCAGTGTAGGAAGTGCCGATGATTTCCAGAGGATATTCCACGGCTGTCCGGACAGAAGGTGCGCTCGAAAGGTATTCGTATATTTTCGAGCGGACCCCTTCATCCATATAATAGTACGGAGCCGTGCTCAGGTCCACGCGGGAGTAGTCGTAGGAAGCCGGTCCAGGCGACGGGTCCTTCCTGCCCCACTGGTAGTACAGTCCGTAAGTGTCCAGTACGTCACCGGAGCCGGTATATGTTCCGGACGAGGCCCCCAGATTCATGTTCATCATGGAAACTCCGGTCCCTCCCGTATAGGTTTTCAGCCGGTAGCTCAGATACTGGTCCTTGTAGTAGTTCGAGCCTGCAGCAGCATCCTCGTAGTCCCGATATTCGAGAGTATTGTACGATATGTCCCGAATGTCGCTCTCTACCCAGATATGCCAGGACCACAGAATCTCGTCGTTGCCGTCGTAGACGGCGAGAACGGCATTCCCCTCTAAAGAGTTCCGGCATTCGGAATTCAGCATGAACCGCACGTATCCGTGCAGAAGTTCCACGTGCGATATCAGATTCTGTTTGTCCTGCCAGAGAATCTTGACCGAATGCGGGTCGATGTACACATCGTCAGGATAGAGACCGGAGGAGGAGCTGAATTTCATGCCTCTCTGCCCGCAGCCGACCACGTCCGCCTGGAAATAGAAGCCGTCGTAGTATTTCTGCGCCCCCGTTGCCGGATCTGTCACAGGATTCCCGCTTTCGTCTGTCATCTTCATCATATCCCGCGAGATGACATAGCAGTTCGAATATTCGAAATCCTGGATTTCCGTATTGTACGGAGCCAGATTCCTGAACGACTTGTCGTCTTCCGTGCCGAGCACGACATCGAGACTTCCGTCCGTCTTCAGGTCTATCACGATATTGTAGATATGCCCCGGCTCCAGGATTTTGGTCTTCGTCACATTCCCTTCCGCATCTTTCGCCTCATAAACGGACGGGATACCGAGCGTAACCACGCCGGCATCGGTATGGATGTCGACAGCCAGTTCCTCGTTTTCATCGCACGGCTTGGCCAGAATATAGCCGAGGTAAGCCTTGTCGTAATTTACCGTGTGCCCCATCTCGATCGGGTAATCGGGGGTCTCGGCGAATTCCGGATAATCCGGATCGTTTTCCGCCATCGGAGTCCTGATGATATCCATCGACGTGAAATCCGACCATTCCTGTACTTCTCCGAACACCGGCTTCACCCCTTCTATCCCGAGAGTCGCCGTAGTTCCGGGGACAATGCCGTTTTCCCCTTCAGCCCTGGCCTGTTCCACAGGCAGGGCAATGGTGACGCTTTGCGGCTGGTCCGTGAACACCACATTGGTTATCCTCTTCCAGGAAATAAGGCTGAGATCGCTTTGGTCGACCTTGATATACAGCCGTATTCCGGTCAGATAATGGTTGAAAGTAAAATAGTTGCAGTAGTCGAAACCTTTCGACGGATCCATATAGTCGGTGTACATGTGACCGTAGGGCTGGATATCCCTGTCGTAAATGGCGTTGTTCCGGAAGCCTGTCTCGCCCATGTCGAACCTGCCTTCCCTCATGTCGCTGACCATCACGTCAGTCTGTCCGTCTAATCTGTGGTCGAATCTTATGCACGGGACACCGTTGTGCTCTATGAAGCTTCTGGTATCCCTGAAAACCACGTCGGAATAGACTGAATCGTTGTTCTCGTCCACTGTAGCCGGTATCCTCTCCGTTTTCGGATACCAGCCGACCATCCTGCTTATGTAGCCTACCACATCGTTTTCATCTTCGGTGCTTTCATCGGCGGTGAACTGGTAGGTTTGTGCCGGGCGGAAGACCACGGAGCGGAAGTTGATTCCCTCGTAGTTGTTCGGGGCGGAAAGGATGGTGGCATCGGTGATTTTCGCCTGGGTGTCATCCCAGCCGGTAAAGGCGGCTGGAGAATAGGATGCCCTGGTCTCTCCTTCCCGTACGGCCTCGTCCAGCTTGACGAAATTCGAATTGAGTGACGTAATCGTGGTCTGTCCGATTATGCCTCTGGTGGCGATACCCGGGCCCGTGCCGTCTATCTGTTCCACGGAACACGATACTTTCAGCGTGTACGGGTCCCTGCCGTCATCGGGACCGGACGGCAGGGCAGGGTCGAGCCTGCCTGTCTCGCAGGACCAGAGCGCAGGCAGTATTGACAATAGTATGATGACTGTCTTTTTCATATCCGGTTATTCCATTTGGCATCTTACTACACGGCCCTCAGACATCCATGACTGGGAACTGTTGCCTCCGGTCCCGTTGTTCTGCTGGATCTCATAGTCATAAGACTTGAAGAGCCACCCATGCTCGAGCCTTTCCCACCTCATTTCACGGCAGTAAACGGCTGACGGAGGATTGCCTGCACCCATAGGAGTGGCGGTGGATACCCTCCCGATATTGCCGTCGCTTGTATTGACTCCGTCGGCGGCGATGACTCCGGAGTTCGGGAACCAGGTACGGCCGGTCTGCAGATTTCCCATCGCTCTAAGGTCGGAGGAGAAGAATATGCCGAACCTGCAGTCATACTCGCTGCCGTCGCTCCGGTAAAGGGTGTATTTGTCGTTCGCGTTGTCGCTGCAGATATTGGCGGTATGGAAAACATTGTGCTGCATGACCCTGTAGCCAGGAGGACAGGGATCGTACATCGTCTTGGCGAAAGAGTCGCCCTCGAAACCGCTTCTGCCGACGTAGCCCCAAAGGTCGTTGGAGGCATCGTCGGGCTTGGTATAGTTGGTCTGCCAGAAGTTGTCTCCGGAGGTAAAGAAATGCAGGGGATCCTTTACGGAGTCTGGTATGGTACCTTTGGTCGCGGTGAGGTAAGTCGTTTCCCTGTACCAGTTTCCGCGGGCATCCTGCCGGAACCACGGCTGGGTATTGTTTCCCGAATCTATCAGTTTCAGAGGCCCGGCGAACGGGTCTTTCCTGCCCCACTGGTAGAAGAAGCCGGTAGTGGCCGTCAGGTCATGGTCTGTTTCGTCCGTGGTAGTCAGGGCGCCTGACGGAGCGTATGTGGCACCGAGGTTCCTGTCCATCAGGGTATAGTCTCCGAACCGTACCAGAGAGATATCCGGCTGGATCCACAGATGCCAGCTCCAGAGGATTCCGCCGTTGGTGTCGTATGCCGCCAGTCCGACATTTCCCCTGGTATTCTCGTTTACGGTCACGTACATTACGACGAAACCGTCGCTGACATCGCCGCCGTCGAGAATGGCTACAGGGCATTCATCTTCGATTTCCGCTGCCGAGTGATCCGATGCGGCGAAACTCCGCCAGGCGCTTCCGGCACGCAGGTCTCCCTGCCACCAGAGTATGTCCACCTTCGCTATTTCATCTATGTTTATGCCTGAACCCATGTTGGCATCGAAAGGCCGGTAGAAGGTTTTTCCCGGCTCCGTGGCATCCTCGATGTTCAGTCCGGTGACTCCGTTCCCCCTGACGTTGACGCGGAACCTGTAGAATCCGGACCTTTCTATGATATAGGAGTTGGCTGTCTGGACGGCGCTCAGGTCAGTGACTACGGGTGCCGAACTTTCCAGTACGCATCTGACAGGGTAGGCTGCAGAACGTCCCGCATAGTACCTGTCGTTGTCGGCCGTCAGGACTTCCGAATAATTTTCGCCGAGGTCGCGTTCATTGTACCTGAAATGATAGGACAGGCCTTCGTATGCAGGATCATCCCCGTGTCCGTACAGGTCGGAATCGTATGGATTCGCCGTGTTCTGGAAGACATAGTACCGGTCATCCGTGCTTCTCTTGTCGTTGTTTCTCATCCGACCGTCGGCGATGCATTCCGCCGTAGGGTAGAATACTTCGATATTGTTCGAAAGCCTGAACTTGTAGCCTGCGAATGTACCGTCTGGCGTATGGATGTCCTCGCTGCCGTACTGAGGGGTCGATGTCTGCCACAATGGATTGTCCGGGACACGGTATCCGGGAGGGCAAGGGTCGTACAGGGTCTTCCGGACATCATCCCGGATAGAAATGTAGCCCCAGAAATGCTCGTTGTTTTCGGTGTCTGTCGTCCAGTTGTTCCCGGCAGGGTCATAGTAGTAGGTCACGGGGTTGCGATGGGCCTCGGCTACCGTGACAGGGTGGTCCACCACTTCACGTTCCCAGGTCCCTGCGAACTCGGGGTCTTCCTCGTCCGTCGCTACGGTCGCGCGGAATATGGGGTCTTTCCTGCCCCACTGGTAGTACAGTCCGGCCCACTGGGAGTAACCCTTCCTGAACCCTTCCTCATCCGGGATTACGGCGCCGAGGTTCCTGTCGAGAGCCACATATCCGTTCGAATATCCCTGGTTTATAGGCTTGTCGGTCACCCAGATATGCCATGACCAGATAATATTTCCGGCAGCGTCCAAAGCACCGATTTTCACGTTTCCTTCGTATATGAGGCGTGAGTCGTCGGGATCGTCGCTGTTGCCTATCACGTTGAAGACGGCCTTGCCGCTGGACGGCTCGTTGAAGACCAGTTCTATGATTTTCGCGTTTTTCCTTTTGTCCAGATCGGTTATGACCTCCATCTCTCCTGTAGCGGTGTTCAGCCTGGTCATAGCATCGCTCCTGAGGATTTCGAGTCTGGCCGGATTCAGCGTGTTGTCCCTGTCCGGAAGGACTATGGTGCTGCCGTCGCGCCGCGTGAGCACGTTGACTCCGTTGCCTTTTACCGTACAGTCGAAACTGTAGCCTCTGTTGGCCGATGAAACGATGTACGAATTCGAGGTGCCGTATCTCGAGAGGTCCGAAAGCAGGTGGAAATTCTCGTCGATGACATAGTCGCCCTTGTCGTATTCCCAGTCGGCTACGGATACTTCAGCGTTTATGATACCCTTGGATGAAAATCTTATGAAGATGTTGTATGTATAGCCCGGGGTGAAGTCCCTGGCGATGGATACTGAATTGCCGGAGGAGTAGTTTTCTGTCCTGGCGCTTATGCCTATGAGCCCGTTCCCGGGTGCTCCGCTCAGTACCGTGCCGATGTACGACTGGGCTGAGGCCGTATTCGGTGTTCCGTACGGGATATCACGCGGAGCGGTTTCCAGTTCGGGGAAATCGTACGGCTGCGGATTCTGTCCGTACCTGAAGCTGTAGGACGGCAGTCTTCCGCTTGTGATGTCTTCCGGCAGGCTGATGATGACCTGCTGAGGGAGATTGCTGATTTGCAGTTCCGTCAGTTTTCCCCATTCGGCGGATGCGTCCTTGTCCACGGCGTAAATGTAGATGTTGTACATACACAGGGCATGGTGGAACTGAAGAGGTTCCACCCCGGTTTCGTAGGTTCCGGTAGCGAAAGAACTTACCATCACGTCCGTGCTTCCGTCGATATTGTATGTCATGGTGTTGTCGTCAGCGATGACGGCACCTTCCGCAGTCTTTACCCATCCGTCATCACCGGAATCCGGATACCATCCGGCAAAGCCTACCGTATCGGTCTTGCTGACGTAGTACTGCGGCTTTTCGAAATTTATCGGCCGCTGCCAGCTGCCGTCCTGAAGGTATGTTTCCATGGTGGCTGCCAGTTCCTCCCTGCCCGAAGTGGCGTCTCCTCCGGTACTTTGATCCCAGCGTATGAGGGTTATGTCTAAAACGGCATCGGTATCGTAGTCGATACTGCCTTCCACTGAGGCTTTCGAGAGTACCGAAGCCGCCACTTTCGCATTCAGGTCTATGCGCATATCCGAAGGAAATTCCTCCTGAAGGTTCTTTACGCAGCCGACCAGCGCGACCAACATCACCGCACCGGCCAATGACAAATATCCTGTTTTCTTCATATCCATCATCCTGACGTTATTTAGGCAGCAATACGCCTTCTATGAAATCCACCTGTTTCCATTCATCGATGACACCGGTAAGCTCCGTGCTCGAATCGATGTTCACATAATATTTTATCTTGTGCCCTATCATCCACTCGTCCGGACTGTATTGTGCAAGGTCGAAAACGCTTGTACCTTCTCTGTACTGGTCTTCTTCCCTTTCCTTTATCCGGTATTTCACGGTAAGTTGCATCGGACTGCTTCCGGACATTACGGTCTGAGGCACTGTCAGGAACCTCATTATCCTGTAGCTTTCGTCGAACCTGTCCTTAGTGCCGTCGTATGGGGAGAGATGCAGGTCCTGGGACAGTTTGTAACTGTATGGGTAGCGATTTGTCCCGTCGATATCCACTGTCCACTTGTTCTTCATCCCTGTTACGGGGTCTGCATCGTTCGCGTTCAGTACGCCATGTTCGTAAAGGGTCATTCTCGCAAATGTCGCTATGTTGCTGAATGTCGCTTCGTCTACTATGACGTCGTACATGTTCGGTCCCTTGGTCATATAAAGTTCCACGGCCGCTGTCACGCGCTCGAATTCCATCTGTACGAGCGGTTTGTCGCTTCCGTTGGCCGAGACCCTGTATGACAGGAGATAGTCAGCCCAAAAGTCCGGGCCGTCGAGAAAACCCGTCGGCTGGATTACCGTTACCTTCCTTCCGGAGTCTTCGACATGGACGACGCTTCCTCCTTCAACAGGTTTGTCCGAAGCTATGTAGGCGAACAGCGAATAGGTCTTTCCGGCAGTCCAGGTCTTGTCGGATCTCCATATATTGTTCTGGAAATGATGCACTGCAGTGTTGCTGAAGGCGGGATTTGCGGATTCGTCAGTGACGACGATGTCCTGTTTCAGGGCTATCAGGTCATCGGTATTGTCGATAAGGGCTTTCGTGGCAGTGCCTTTCAGGTAGAAATTTATGAAGTTCCCCTCGTCTTCCGGACCGTATCCGCTTCCGTCCTTGGTGCAGGATGCGGCGAAGAGCGATGCTGCCGCCAGTACCGCTCTTATCGCCTGATCCGCCATCCGGCGCAATATGTTGACTGTTTCGTGTCGCATTATTCTTCCAGAATTATTTCATCGGTCTTCCAGTCCACAACCTTGACCGAGAAGGAAATATAGTTGTCCTGAATATAGATGTTGTAGATGTATTTGTTGCCCGCGTCCCAGCGCGTGACGTTCGCGGTGACGAGGCTGAAGTTATAACTGTCGGCGGGACTGGAGATTTCCACTGTGGCGGTCGCTCCGTTCAGCTGGTCGTTCGTATGCGGCCAGACGAGCAGGCATCCGTCGCTTCCTATGGTTCCGATGCCGGCGAGCAGGTTTTTCAGTACGCTCGGTGTCAGGATGTTGTCCGAGGTTATGTCCGCCCTGATGTTTCCGTTGGAGGAAAGGTCATAGCTGACGGCGGCAGTGCTTCCTGTCGTGCCGGCAGGCTTGCTTATCGCAGCCGTCCCTTTCCTGTAGATGTCCGATATGGTGAGTTCCGTCACGGCTGGCTGCCTGTCCGGAACCAGGTTCATGATGTTGAACTGTACTGCCGCGAAGAGATGCTTCATGTCCAAGGCTACGGGACGCTTCGGATTCAGGTCGTTCACGTCATCGAGGTTCCTCGAATGATGGGCGTAGCAGAAGTCGAACTGTCTGTCGAGGTCCAGTGTCCCGCTGACGGTAAGTTCCTCAGTGTCTTCGTCGTATGTCGCACTGTCGAGATGCCCGTCCAGGTTATGGACAGTGTCTCCGTCGGTGTAGAGGCTGGTGAAAACGGTGAAGGAATGCGTGCCGTGTTTTGTCCACCAGTATTTCCTGTAGCCTCCGTTGCCGTCCGGAAAATTCCACTGGGTTACGGCCCCGTCCTCTATCAGAGGATGGTATTCCGCAGTCCGGCCGTCGATGTACATGTCGTGGTCGGGATTCCCGCTGACGGTCAGTTTGTCGTATACCGTTATGCAGTTCCCGTCGGTGGAGAAATTGTCCCCGTCGAGGATGGCTTTGGTTTCATGCAGATCCTCGGTGAAAGCATTGAAGGAAATCAAGCCCGGGCCGTCCGGTAGAGTTTCAGGGACCGCCGTCTCCGTACAGGCTATTGCCAGTGCCGCGAGTATGGAAAGGACTGACGCCGGATGAATCCTCATCCGCCGCAATATTTTCCCGGTATTTGCTGACAATAGTTTCATTGTAAATATTTCTTATGTAATAATATTCCTCCGGACCTCTCCGGCGCAGTCTCATTCCGCCTCCGAAGCGATGCCGGTCGAATGTTTGACTATGGTTTCCGTCAGAATCAGGGTATAGGTGTAATGCCGGCCCGCTTCCCACTTCGCCTGAAGTTCTTCCGTACTGTTTTCCTGCCCCGGAAGCCACTCGCTGTCGGCGTTGACGAACGAGTATATTACCTTTACGGTAGGGAAGGACTGCTGGGGGAGCACTTCCAGTGTTTTCCCGAGAAACTTCGGGTCGCGTCCTATGCTGTTGTCTCCTCCGTCTGTCGTGCAGTCGTAGGCCACGATATCCGCAGGTTCTCCGGAGAGTATCCACTGCGGGTCTGCATCTTCATCGAAGCTTCCATGCACGTAAACCCCGCAGAGTATGATTTTCTCCACCTTGACGGAGGTGACCTGATTCAGTCCGTTGTCCACGCGGAAATCTATTTTCGACGTGGCGGAACGGAAAGTCATGTGGACTGCACCCGCATCGATGCCGCAGTCCGGTGTCACTTCCGAAATGTACAGGCCGTCGGAATCGTCTGACAGGTCATAGCTGTCTATGGCCAGGCTGCCGTTTTCATCGGAGCTGACATCGCATCCGTATGGAGCATATCCGAAAAATCTCAGTTTAGTGTCGCGGGGCCAGTAATGCGGGACCTCCGTAGTCCACTTTTCTCCGTCGAAAACGACTTTTTCCCGTTCGAAAAACGTTTTGCCGTCCGGCGTGACTGCCCAGACTCCGATTTCCGTGTTTTCCGGGAATGAAACGGTATTTTCAGAGCGTACCTCCGTCCCGACCACCGGTTCGAACACGATGACTTTCCTGTCACCGTCCTGTTTGACGGATGACAGGCAGGAAGCAAGTGCAGGCACTAAGGCGGCGAGGACGAAGATATGTCTGAAAATATTCATTTAAAATCAGAATTTAGATTTGGTTCTCGAAAGTTACAGGCACCCAAAGCTGTACGTCAGGTTTGACGGTGATTTCAGAGCTTGTGAACGATATCGTGTAGGTGTAGTGCTTTCCTGCCATCCAGTAGCCCTGCATGGAAGTGTCGCCGCTGGTGTCACCTCCCGTGAGCCTGTAGCTGTAGACCGGAATCTCTATGGCAGTGTTTTCGCTGCCTTTCATCGTATACTGGATGTTGATTTCGACGGTAGCCTGAGGGAGCAGAAGCACGTCGTCGATGACGAACCATCTGTCGTCTCCATTGTGAATCGGCGCATCGGTGTTGTAGAGTACGATTTCCCGGCCGTCATTCAGTCCGGTCCAGGTAGGGAAACCGTTCTTCGAGTCGAAGTCGCCGGCCATGTTTACAGTGCTCAGCCATACTTTCTTTATGGTGTAGAGTTCGTCTACGTCGGCATTGAACCTGAACGTGAGATAAGACAGGGCATGCTTGAAAGTGGCAGGGTAGGTGCCGCCGTTCTGCGAGTTCAGGGCATCGAACCACATCAGGTCGATCATTTCGTTTCCGGAAGCGTTTACGCCGTCAGAGTAGCTGTAACTGTTCTGGACGAAGCCGTCGATATTGAGGTTCTGCTTGCCGTTGTTGTTGAAATCGTAGGAAACGGTACCTGCGATGCCGTAAGGGCTGTATCCGGCGAAGTAGAGAGAACCGGTCTTTGGCCAGTAGTAGGCGCTCGGGTATCCGTGCCAGATTCCGTTGTTGTCCCCGTTGCGGGAGAACTGGGCGTTCTTGAGGTACGGCTGCAGTGCAGAGGCGTCACTGAAGAGACCGGTGCCGGAAACTGCCGTGGTGTACTGGGCGAAAACCCCGAAATTTTCGTTGACAGGGTATTCGGTCCCTTCTACCGGCCCGTAGTGGGTGACTTTGGTCGTAGAATAGTTTACCGGAACCATTCCGATTTCATCGGTACGGTCGTAAACCGTCTGTGACTTGGTGCAGGCTGCCATTGCTGCAACGGCAGCTGCGAGAATCAATAATTTTTTCATTTTATGTGTTGGTATATAATATTCGTCTTATATCGCGTTTGATCGAGGACCGGATGTTTTCCGGCCCCGGTCCCGGGAATCCGCTACAGCGGAATGTTTTCCGTCGTCCAGCCTGTCATCGACGGCTCTATGAGGATTTCGTTCACGGTGAATGTGATGGTGTAGACATAGTGCCTGCCGTACAGCCATTCCCCGTCCGTGGTGCCCTCGGCGCCGGTGTAGTTGTCTTTGGAAGCCGTCAGATTCTGCGTGATGGTTTCGGTGTTCGGGGTCACGCCGTCAGGTGTGGTGTGCTGTCTGTACTGTATTTCCAGACAGGTTCCGGCTGTCTCCTTCGCGGTCACTGCGTAGTACGGTTCAGCATTTGCGGCGGTCGCGTCCATCGACTGGGGAATCACTATCAGGTCATCGAGTTCCAGAACGGGGGCTTGCGTAGCGGCAGTCTGTCCTTCGGCGGCCGTACCGAGGAAGGTGCCCGTCTGGCCTGCGGCAGACTGGTCGTAGAGGACGATATCCCTGGCTGTGGCCGAGGCATAGTCGAGTCCGGTCCACGGCCGGCCTGTCCCGACGGTTATGTCGGACGGCTCGTCCCCGTCATTGGTGAAAGTGTCGCCTGCCAGGGATGAGTCGAAGCTGCCTTTCGTATAGACATTCTTCAGGGTGACTTTCAGGATTTCGTAGATGCCCTCGGCGCCGGAGGCTGCCTGAAGCTTGAAATCCACCCAGGAGCAGGCGTGGCGGAATACGATTCCGACTCCGGTATTTGCAGCATTCTGCGCACCGAGATTCACTGCGTTCTGGTCATCGGCATCGAACCACATGACATCCACGGTTTCGTTGGTCTCGGTCAGTGCCGTAACGGTGGCGCTCAGTGCTCCCGTATTGGCGTAAGCTCCCTGAGTGAAGCCGGTAATGGTCAGTTTCGTCCCCGGTGCTCCGTCCGTCCCGTTGAAGAGACTGTAGCTGACATTGGCGGGGGAGATGGCATCGTAGGGGCTGTATCCTGCGAATGCCAGGACACCTGTCTTGGGCCAGAAATACGGGTGTGCAGTGCCGTCCGCATTCATTCCCGCCCAGAGGGATGAACCCCCGGTGCTTGCCGCGGCCTTGTAGCCGAACCGTCCCTTGTCTATATAGGCGACGATGCTGCCGTTCGATGCAGCCGTCTGTCCGTCTGTGAATTCGGCCCAGGTGGCAGAGGTCCGGTCCAGAACCCTGTGCCAGGCGAAGATTCCGAATGCTTCGTCGGTACTGTATGTGTTGTTCTCCTGCGGTCCGTAGACAGGGGCTTTCGAAACCGATGCCTTCTCGGCTACGGGGCTGAGTCCGATTTCCTTTTCCGTATCGTCATAGACCGTTACGGTTTTCATGCAGGCCGCCAGAATGGCGACAGCTGCCGGAATCGTGAGGAACTTTTTCATTTATACTTGGGTTTATAGTTTATATTTCCGTTTTTTATGTCTTTGTCAGTCGGTATTGACCGTGGTATCGGTCTCCTTCCAGTCGAGGATTTCAGGAGATACCCTGATCTCGTCGAGTCCGAAGACTATGTCGTATATATAGTGTTTTCCCATTTCCCAGATTCCTCCGTCCGAAGCCGGAAGTTCGCAGGTATATACTTCGGTCAGAGGCTTGCCGCTGAACAGGAAATTGTCCGGGTCTTCATCTTCTCCGTAGTTTTCCACCGGTTCGTACGGCGTATCCGATGTCAGCTGTTTGTAGTATATGGTCAGGACGGATGCCGTACCGTTTCCCTTGTTCACGCTTTGTGGTATTATCATCAGATCATCGACTTCGAGATAGTTCTCGGCAGTGATGAAGTTGAATTCCTCTGCTGCGTCCGACGAGCCTTTTTTACCCAGGTTGTAGTACAGGACTATTTCAGGTACCGGTGTGCTCGGGTTCTTCAAGTCGTCTCCCAGACTGTCCCATTCGGCCTTGCCGGCCCCGTTGTCGGAGCGGAAGTCTCCGGACCAGTACATATTGCTCAGAGTGGCCTTCAGTATGACGAACTTCCTGTCTGCGGTTTCATCTTCTGCACGGAAATGAAAGTCCAACCAGGCGCAGGCGTGGTGGAACGTGACGGGTACTGCGGTCCTGCTGTCCGAAATCCCGAGATTCTCCGTGTACCTCTCGTCGGCATCGAACCACATAAGGTCGCAGGTCTCGTTGGTAGCCCAGTGGTTGTTGTGCTCCCAGTCGAACAGTCCCTGCCTGAAGCCCGTGATGTGAAGATAAGGATGTGCCGGATTGTCGGTATTGTACGAGACTGTTGTGCCGTCGGTGTCATTGGCCAGAGGAGTCCGGGAGGTGTAGTAGTTGTATCTGGTCTTGGTGTCGCCGTCCTCGTCCCGGTATTCTTCGGTTTCGGCTTCGAACTTGAAATAAGGGCTCCAGCCGGCGAATGCGAGATAGCCCGTCTTCGGCCAGAATTTCGGCAGATGAGTGTTCCCCTTGTCGCTCAGGCTGACGTTCATGGTGACATTCCTGACCAAATCTCCGGTCCCGCGCGTGAAAGAGACATCGAGGTCGTTGTATCCTCCGGCCCAGTATTGTCCGAGCTTCGCGAAAGGTTCTCCGTCGATATATTTCACTCCCGGTCCTTCGGCGCCGTCGGCCCAGAAGGCTGCCCAGGTCTGCGGGGCATCGGTGATTTTGTGCCATGCGAAAATCCCGAAAGTCTCGAATTCATCGAAGGTCGGTCCCTCTGCCGGACCCGGCAACGACTTCGCGACGGGTACGGAAACCGGAGTAAAACCGATTTCCGAGGCGGAGCCGTCGTAGACGACTTCCGTCTTGGCACAGGAGGCCATGACGGCTGCCGCGGCCATGACGGCGAGGCAGGTCATCCGGCCTTGTACGGTGCGATATATGTCTGTCAGAATCTTCATTTATATTATTATGTCAATCTCTATGTCTTCCCATTCGTCCACGTCCGGTGCCAGACCGCCGTTCGATTCGTCGCTGGAGTCAGGCTTGTCTATGACTATCTGGTCCGTGTTTATGTAAATGACCTGTTCTGGGTTGTCGATGAACTGGCTGCTCACGTCGAAGTTGAAAATATGTGCGTCGCCGCCGATGTCCGTTACCACGAGCGAAAGTATCTGCTCCCCGTGGAAGTCGGGATTCCGCCCGAAGGTATTGAATGTTATGTCCACCTTTCCTCCGATGTCGTAGTGCATGCTTTCGAAGAACACCGATGCCTCGTCGGCTGATTCCTCGTCATCCGCCAGCGTATTCGACAGGGCCAGGCCTGAAATCACTCCCGCCACGCGGCTCACGTATTCCATTCCCCGGATTTTGTCTATGTATACTTTCCACGTCTCCACGACGGTTTCGGCATAAAGGTCTATGACCACCGGAGGCGCATCCACGCTCCTGGCAGGGATGTAGAAGTCTTCCGTCCTTCCGGCGAACAGGTGGTCCGGCTCGTACACTATCATTTCGTCGTCGAATTTCGTGGCACGGCTTCTGAGTCTGCTCCTGGCTTCCTCGGATACTGTGTTCGTGGTGGCGCAGATGCCGTTCCAGAGGTATTCGTCGGTCACGACAGCGCTTTGCGTGTCGAAATTGTAGGTCAGTATGTCGTAGGTCCTGCCCGGAGTGACGCTTACGCTGCCTCCGGATGCCGGCAGGAATGCCTGGGTGCTGAAGGTGCCGTCCCCGCTGTTGAAGAACATCACCCTCATCATTTCCGGGTCCCGACTGTAGACGTAGTTCACGATATCCTTGTCTATGCGGATGTTCACGATTACGTTGTTGTCGACCTCCGACAGAGGGCGGCGCTTGCAGGAAGTGCCGAGGAAGGCGAAGGCCGCGACGAGAAGCGCGGCAGCCGCCGGCATTGCCTGGCGAAGCCTGGAAAATCCTGAAAGGAGACTTCCGGTTATGTCTTTACCCGTCATCATTTTCCTGACCCTCCGTTTTTTACCTTGACACGTATGGGAACAACGAGCGAAACCGAAGCCCGCGTAGGACCGAAAAAGTTGTATTTCCTGTGCCTGATGCCGGGATCCTTTATCAGGTCCGTATAGTCGTCCGTCGGGGTATAGTGCCGGGCTACCGTATGGATCCAGCCCAGTCCGACGTTGAATTCCATCCTCAGTTTTCCCCTGGCCACCGGAATCGCGTAAGTATAGTCGACGCCTATGTCTATGTATTCTCCCTGGTTCCCGCTCATTTCCCACTGGTAGTCGTAATATCCGAAACCGGCGTAGGCTCCGAGCGCGTGTCCCGAGAGCTTGTCTTCTTCCTTACGGTCCCGTCCGAACCAGTATTTGGTGTCGACGAACCAGCCGAGCATCTCGGCGCAGTACTTGTTGCTTTTGGCCAGCCACCACGGGAAGTAATAGTCTGCGCCTACCGACCAGCGGTATTTTATCGGAACCTCGATGCCGACGTTCAATGCCGGCACGAGCAGATTGGTCCTCGCCGCGAAAATCATCTTTTTGTCGACAGGTCCGGCAATGGTCCTGGTCTCGGGCATCCACCTGTACTTGAATTCGCCGGTGGCGGTTTCCAGTTTCGGCATGGCCGGTCCGGGAACGGCTGCGAGCGTGATGAGCGGCATGGAGATGTTGAAGGTCACTGCCGAAGCCCTCATCAGGTATATGTGATGGTTCACGATGTACCTGAATGTCTGTTTCATCTGCCTGAACCGGCGCTCCTTTTCGTCTGCCGGCAGGTCGGAATCCATCAGTTCCCTGAGTTTTTCCCTGTCCGGGATATTCGGGTCCCCGTCGACGACCCGGCGGAACGTATCCCAGTCTTCTCCGACAGGGTCGATGAAGATGATGGAAGGATCTATGTCAGGGTATTGGCTTTCAAGCAGCGAATGTGCCGCCAGACCTCTCTTTTTCGAGAGCCATACGTTGAATGAGTTCCGGCCGTCGGGCGATGCTGCGGAGACTATCGATATGGAGTCTGCGGTAATGGCTCCCGCAGAGAGGAGACTGTCGATTTCATGCTGCATTCTACGGATGGTCTCCCCGTTCCCGAGGAATGTGGTGTCGATGTCGTAACGGTTTATCCTGAAATAGACTGTGTACTCTTTCCTGAATGTCTTTACGGGTTCTCCGCTCCCGTTTTCTTCCGCCGCAGCGCCGGATACGCCCAAAAGGCATAACGATATGATACCCGTTATGCCGAAAGCTAACCGCGCTCTGAGTTTTTTCAAGGATACGACACTCATATAAAAACTTCACACATTAATTAATCGCAACTAATGAAAGTTTTTAAACCTGGATAACTACTAACACATTCTTTTAGTCCTGAGACTGTTAAAGGCAGCCTGAATCAACAGTCCTGTCTTCGGAAATTGTTTGCCGCAAAGTTATGTCGAATTTGGATATATTGCAAATGTTTTAATTTGAAATTTTATAAAATGCTATGTGACAAGATGTTTTTCTTATATTTTCTCGGGGGGGGGCGGATACAGGTTACAAATTGAAAGCAGACGGCCCTCCAGAACCGTTTTTATTGACTTTTTGTAATTTTTATTAACTTTGTAGGTTATGGTGAAAGAAAGAAAATGGATAATCAAGGACGCGGCCGATGCGGAAACTGTTTCCCGGCTCACATCAGAGCTCGGGATAGATTCCGTTCTTTCGGAACTCCTCGTCCAGCGCGGCATCTGTTCATTCGCGGAGGCCCGGGCCTTTTTCCGTCCGGACCTGAAAAACCTGCATGACCCTTTCCTTATGAAGGATATGGACAAGGCCGTCGACCGTATCCGCCGGGCAGTGGAGGAAAATACTCCAATCCTCGTCTACGGAGACTACGACGTGGACGGCACTACGGCTGTCGCCCTCGTCTATTCATTTCTGAAAAAACTTACGCCGAACGTCGATTTTTACATTCCGGACCGCTACGAGGAAGGTTACGGGGTTTCTTTCAAGGGGATTGACTGGGCTTCCGAACACGGTTTCGGTCTCATCATCACGTTGGACTGCGGCATCAAGGCCAACGACAAGGTGGACTATGCGGCGCAGAAGGGTATCGACGTGATAGTCTGCGACCATCATCTGCCTGAAAACGAGCTGCCTCATGCCGTTGCTGTCCTCGACCCGAAGAGAGAGGACTGCGATTATCCTTTCGATGACCTCTCGGGCTGCGGCGTCGGGTTCAAACTGGTTCAGGCATATTCGGCGACCTGCGGCATTCCTTTCGAGAACATAGTTTCCCTGCTGGACCTTCTGGTGGTGAGCATAGCTTCGGATCTGGTCTTGGTGACGGGGGAGAACAGGATTCTGGCGCATTTCGGTCTCCGACAGCTGAATGAAAACCCGCGGACGGGCCTTCATGCCATGATACGCCTGTCCGGTCTGGAGCCGGGCCATGTCACTATCGACGATATCGTATTCAAGATAGGACCGAGGATAAATGCCGCAGGCAGGATGGAGTCCGGCAGGGTGGCCGTGGAGCTCCTGACCGCCACTGATGAGGCCGAGGCGGAGAAAATCGGTTCGGAGATAAACAAATACAACAACGAGCGCAAGAGCATCGACAGGGAAATCACTCAGGAAGCCCTCGAAATGGTGCAGTCCGGAGACTGCCTTTCTTCGGGCAACGCCACTATCGTCTACAGCCCGTCGTGGCACAAGGGCGTGGTCGGCATCGTGGCTTCGCGTTTGGTGGAGGCGTTCTACAAGCCTACCATCGTCTTTTCCCGGTCGCAGGCGAACGGACTGGTGACAGGTTCGGCCAGAAGCGTCCACGGATTCGACCTTTATGATGCCATAGAAAGCTGTTCCGACCTTCTGGAGAATTTCGGCGGGCATCTTTACGCCGCAGGCCTGACTCTGAAGGAGGAGAATCTGCCGGAATTCTGCCGGCGCATAGAGGAGTTCATCAGCGCCAGGATTACGCGCGAGATGCTGACTCCCGTCATTTATGTGGATGCCATGCTGAATTTCGACAGGATCACTCCGAAGTTCGTGAGAATACTGAAACAGTTCCAGCCTTTCGGCCCGGGAAATACCGCTCCGGTCTTTCTCACCGAAAATGTCTATGACAACGGCAACGGCCGCCGTGTGGGGGCGGATGCCGGGCATCTGAAACTCGAACTCATACAGGAATCTCAGCCGTACAGGCATATTTCGGCCATAGCCTTCAACAAGGCCGAGCATTTCGAGCATATCAGGAACGGGAATCCGGTCGACATCTGTTATTCGATAGTGGAGAACTATTATCGCGGAATAGCGAATATCCAGTTGCGCATAAAGGATATCCACGACCGCGAGGATTTTATCTGAGCAGGTCCGCCAGTTCTTCCGCGATGTCCGCAAAGTTTCTGCCGTCTATGTCCACTGTGAGGGCTGCCGTGTTTTCGTAGATGCTTCCCCGCGCGTCCATCAGTTCTTCTATCCTGGTTCTCAGCACTTCGGCATCCCGAGGTCCGCTGCCGTCTTTCGCCAGCATCGGCCTGTTCGAGAAGTCTTTCCTGAGATTTTCCAATAGAGTGCCGGTCCTCGCCCTGAGGTAGATGCAGAACATCCTGTCCTTTACCGTTTCGGCGCACTCAGGTGTGGTGACTGTCCCGCCGCCCAACGAGACGATGGTTTTCTCCTGTCCGTCATCGGAGCCGAGAATCTGCTCCAATGCTTCCCTTTCCATATTTCTGAAGGCGGCTTCCCCGTCGGAAGCGAAGATTTCAGGTATGCTGCGTCCGCTTTTGTCTTCGATGAAACTGTCGAGGTCGATGAGGCGGCAGCCGAGAGCGGCGGCCAGAAGTTTTCCCACGCTGCTCTTCCCCGAGCCCATGAACCCGTTCAGGGCTATGAAACGGCGTCCGCCGGCTGGGGGCGGTACAGGCATTCTTTCCATGGAAGAAATTTTTAGAAAAGTGTCGGCTCCTCTCCTCCCGGAGTCTCATCCTGAGGTTCGGAAGGCGCTCCGGCCGTTTCCTCCTCTGCCGCGATATCGTCTTCCGGCTTGTGGAGAGGCTCGGTAAACCGCACCTGTGCCACATCGTACTGGCTCACTTTCTTGCCTTTGGCCTGCAGGCCTTTTTTCGCGATGAATTCCTCCGCATCTATCAGTTCAGGAGCCCTGTGGGCCCATTTGCCTCCGAAGGTCACCTCTATCTGCGGATGCCTGTCCTGGCTGATGTCCACGAGATACGAGCCTTTTCCGGAAGAAATGAAGGAAACGGCGGTGTTGTCGCTCAGGTCGAAGGAGAACCGTTTTATGTAGAAGCATTTCTGCTGCCCGTCATAGTAGACGGCAGTGAATGTCTTGCCCGGCTCCATCTTTTCCACCAGTATGATTTCTCCCTGATACCTGTTGCTCAGGTCGAAGGAAGTAGTGTAGTATGTGCCGTCCCGGAAAATGGCCAGGATATGGTCGTTCGTGCCGAACTGTCCGAGATATCTGCCGCGTGAGTCCTCGTTCAGCCTGTTGATGTCTTCGTCAAACCAGATGTCCTTGCCTCCTATGGTGGATACTCCCTTGGCTTTCAACAGTATGCGTTGGATCGGATTCTTCGTTACGAGATTTCCGCGTGCTGCGCGGCCCTTGATGGCCAGCCGCGCGAAGTCGTACTCGTCCACTAATTTCTTCAGTTTCGGCCTCGGCCGCAGATAGATTCTGACGGTCTCTGCCTCGCCGTTCCGGTTTACGGTGAACCAGAGAATCTTCGAGCCCGGCGTACCGGTCGTGATGTCATACTCCTTGTCCCTGGTGATGCTGGTCACGGCAAACCTTTTGGCGTATGCCGGTCCGCCCTTGCCGTCTCTGTAGATGGCGTTGTAGATGGTACGCTGGTCGTTCCTGTCGAAAACTCCGGCATACAGGATGTCCTGTCCGAAGAACGCCTTATCGCTGACTTTCGTCACTACATATTTTCCGTCCTTGCGGATGACGATGATTTCGGACAGGTCGGAGCAGTCGCAGATATATTCCGTATTCTCGTCCTTTTTCAGTCCGGTCCCCACAAAGCCTTCGGCCCTGTTTACGTAGAGTTTGGCGTTGTTGTTTACCACGCGGGTGGCCGCGATGGTTTCGAAGCTGGCTATTTCCGTAAGTCTCGGCCAGTCTTTCCCGTATTTCTTTTTCAGATTCCGGAAATAGTTGACCGTAAACTCCGTCAGGTGTTCCAGATGGTTCCTTGTTTCGTCTATCTCGTCCTCGATGCCTTTCAGTTTCTCGTCCAATGCCTTTTTGTCGAACTTGGAGATTTTCCTGACAGGCTTTTCCACCAGTTTCAGTATGTCATCCATCGTGATTTCCCTCAGGACTTCGGACTGGAATTTCTTCATTTCCGCCAATGTCTCCGAGAGCTGCTCCTCCCAGCTGGATGAATTCTTCTTTTCCAGAATCCTGTAGAGTTCGTTTTCGAAGTATATGCGCTCCAGCGAGCCGTAGTGCCATTCCTCGTTCAGTTCGTCGAGCCTGATCCGGAGCTCCTGCCCGAGCAGGTCCTTCGTATGCTGCGTATTGTAACGGAGCACTTCGTTCACGTCGAGGAACTGCGGCTTGTTGTCCACGATGACGCAGGTATTGGGCGAAATGGATATTTCGCAGTCCGTGAAGGCATAGAGGGCGTCTATGGTCTTGTCGGGGGACACGTCGTTCGGAAGATGGATCAGGATATTGGCATGGGTCGTGGTCAGGTCATCGATTTTCCTGATTTTTATCTTGCCGTTGTCCTTGGCCTTGATTATCGACTCCTTGATGTTGTCGGTAGTCTTTCCGAACGGGATTTCGGTGATGGCGATGGTGTTCTTGTCGAGTTTTTCGATTTTCGCGCGGACTTTCACGACTCCGCCGCGGCGTCCCCTGTTGTATTTCGAACAGTCGGCATAGCCTCCGGTAGGGAAGTCCGGGTAAAGTTCGAAGTCTTCGCCCTTGAGAATGGCTATCGAGGCGTCGAGGAGTTCATTGAAGTTGTGCGGCAGGATTTTGGATGCCAGGCCTACCGCGATGCCTTCGGCCCCCTGCGCCAGAAGCAGCGGAAATTTGACGGGCAGGTTTATCGGCTCCTGGTTCTTCCCGTCGTAGGAGTTCATCCATTCGGTGGTTTTCGGATTGAACACCACTTCCTTGGCGAATTTGGTCAGCCGGCCTTCGATATACCTGCCGGCAGCGTTCGCGTCTCCCGTGAGAATATTCCCCCAGTTTCCCTGGCAGTCCACCAGAAGATTTTTCTGGCCTATCTGGACCAGGGCCCCGAGGATGGAGGAGTCACCGTGCGGATGCAGTTTCATGGCCTCTCCCACGATGGTGGCGACTTTCGTATACGTGCCGTCGTCTATCTTGAACATCGTGTGCAGGACCCTTCTCTGGACCGGCTTCAGTCCGTCTTCGATGTGCGGAACGGCCCTCTGGAGTATGACGTAGGAGGAATAGTCGAGAAACCATTCCCTGAACATCCCGGACAGCCGGTATTTCCGGCTGCTCTCGTTCAGCAGCCTGTCATATTTCCCCGATGATTCGCCGTCTTCCGCGATTTCGCCGTCGAGGTCGTCATCGATTTCTTCGAACCTGTTGTCGTCCATAAAATTTCCTTATTCGTATCCGAAGCGTTTAAGCTCTTTCTTGTTTTCCCTCCAGTCCGGGTCCACCTTTACGTAGAGACTCAGGAAAACCTTTTTCTGGAAGAAGTCTTCCATATCGATTCTCGCTTTGGTCCCTACCTTTTTAAGGGTCTGCCCGCCTTTGCCGATGATGATGCCCTTCTGGGAATCCCTCATCACGTAAATGACGGCGCGGATATCGTACCTTTCCTCGCCTTCGCTGAAACTCTCGATAGCGACTTCGCAACTGTACGGGATTTCCTGGCTGTAGTACAGGAAAATCTTCTCCCTGATGATTTCGGATGCGAAGAATCTGAGGTTTCTGTCCGTGAATACGTCCTTGTCGTACCATGCCGGCGCTTCCGGCAGGCTCGATACGATAGTGTCGAAAATATTCTCGAGGTTGAACCTTTCCTTGGCAGAAGCCGGAAAGACGGATGCGGCCGGAAGCTGTTCCTGCCACCATTCCATCAGCCTTGAGACTTCTTCCTGCGAACTGATGTCGATTTTGTTGAGGACAAGAATGACAGGGCACTCGATTTTCTTCAGTTTTTCGATGTACTCGGCATTCTTGTCGCTTTTTTCGACTACGTCGGTCACATACAGTATGATGTCGGCATCGCCTATGGCGGTGTCCACGAAATCCATCATGTTTTTCTGAAGCCGGTAATGCGGCTTCAGGATGCCGGGCGTGTCGGAGTAGACTATCTGATAGTCCTCTCCGTTCACGATTCCCATAATGCGGTGTCTCGTCGTCTGGGCCTTTGCCGTGACGATCGAAAGCTTTTCACCGACAAGCGCGTTCATGAGAGTCGACTTGCCTACATTCGGATTCCCGATGATGTTTACGAATCCTGCACGATGTTTCTTCGTTTCCGACATAATCCCGTATGCTATTGGTATGAGCCGATTCTCATGATATTTATTTCAGCATCGGTGAGGTATCTCCACTGTCCTTTTTTCAGTCCCTTTTTGGTAAGTCCAGCGAAATAGACTCTGTCCAGACCCCTGACATCGTAGCCGAGCGATTCGAAAATCCTTCTGACTATCCGGTTCTTTCCGGAGTGTATCTCTATCCCGAGTTTCCTGTGGTCGGACTCGTCTATGAATTCGAGTTCGTCCGCGGCGATTTCACCGTCTGTCAGGGTCACTCCCGAGAGTATCTTCTCGTAGTCTTCCTGGCTGAGAGGGTTGTTGAGGGTTACCTGATAGATTTTTTTCTTGTTGTAGGACGGGTGGGTGAGCTTTTCGGCCATTTCACCGTCGTTCGTGAACATCAGCACTCCGGTGGTGTTCTTGTCGAGCCTTCCGACGGAGAAAACCCTCGTCTTGCAGCCTTTCAGCAGGTCCATGACCGTCTTTTCGGCATGAGGGTCGCTCGTGGTGGTCACGAAACCTTTCGGCTTGTTCATCACGATGTACACTTTCTTTTCCCCCTTGATTCTCTCGCCGTTGAAGCGGACGTCATCGGTGTTGATATTGATTTTCGTGCCGAGTTCGGTCACGGTTTCCCCGTTTACGGTCACCACGCCGGCCTGGATGAAGTTGTCGGCTTCCCTGCGGGAGCAGATTCCGGAGTTGGCTATGTATTTGTTCAGCCTGATTTCCTCCTTTACAGGTACCGGAGTGTAGTCGAAATCCGACATTGCCTCCTCAGCCTGTCTTTTCTTGCGGTCTATCATCCTGTTTATGCCGTTCGGAGTCATAGCCTGCATCGGACGCCGGTTCCCGTACGGTCTTGCCCCCGGCTTCCTTCCTGCACCGTTCCTGCGTGCAGGACCGGCCTGCCGTCTGTCACCGTAAGATCTTCTCTCTTCACCGTATGGCCTTCTGTCTTCTCCGTATGACCTTCTCTCGTTTCCGTAAGGTCTTCTCTCATCTCCGTAGGAATACGTCCTTTTCCTCTCTGAAAAGCTGTTCCTGTGCTCTCCGTAGCTGTTGTCTTCCCCGTAGGAAGTCCTGCTGCCGTAGTCCCTGCGTTCTCTGAAACCGCGATATTCTCCGGAATTCCGGCTGTCTCCGTATTCCCTGCGGTTTCCGTAAGGCCTCGACGGCCTTCTTTCACTGTTTCCGGCATAGCTTCTATGCTCTCCGGCCGGTATGAATCTTCTTTCGTCGCTGGATGAGTACGGTTCTGCATTCACCCTCGGCCTGCTTATTCTCGGCCTTTTCGGTCTTCCCGAACTGTGCGTCTCATCGTTGTTTCTGCGGATAAATCCGTCTTTGCTGTAGTTTTCCATTTGTCTTTGTGCCTCCCGGCAATTTAAACTGATTACTGTAATTTGAAAATGTATGTTATGGTTCCGGACTGTTGCGGCGGTGCGTCTGCCTTGACGTTGAACTGGGTGTTCAGAGCCGCTTTTCTGGCAGCCTCCCACAGCGTCTTGTCCGAAACTGTCGTTCCCGTTCCTCCCGGAACGGCGCTTGTCACGTTTCCGTGCCGGTCCACCAATATGTCCACCACGACCACTCCGCCTATCTGTACGGAGTAGGCCGGCTTCGGCAGTGTACCGACCACAGTCCTTCCTTTCAGTTTCGCATTAGGTTCTCCGGATGTCCTGCCGGTAACGGTATTCCCTCCGGCGTGTCCGGCTTTCAGCCTGTCGCCGGCCTCGTCGGCCGTCTGGGGAGCCAGTGTGTCTTTCTTCGTGTCGTTGTCGGCAGCGTGGAAAAGGGCCCTCCTGTTGATTTCAGGCTTTCTCGGCGGTTCCGGCACTTCTACGTCCCCGTCTTCCCCGACGGTGGCTTCCGGAGCTTCATTCGTCCTGGTCCCGGTTTCCTGTGCTTCCGATTTCTGGACCAGATTCAGTTCCTCCTCCGGCCGCGCGTTCACGGCCCGAGGCTGTGTCCCGTAGGTAATCTGCTCAGGGACTGTTATTTCCGGCTCCGTCTCGATGAATTCCACCAGCATGCTCTGCTCCGGAGGCGGAGGGTAAAGGTATTTCAGACCGGAAGTCAGCCCTATGACTGCGAGCAGGATATGGGTCACGGCTGCGAGGATGATTCCCGCCGTCGTGGAATTGCGTTGCTGCCGCCTGTGCTCCTGTTCGTAGAATCTGGACATTTTCTATTCCGGTGAAGTTGCCAGTATTACCTTGTAGTGATTCCTTTTGGCTATGTTCATGATTTTCACGACTTCCCCTATGGGGACGGTCTCGTCGGAATATATGGAGAAAGTCGGATCTTCCTCTGTCATAAGGAGTTCGTTCAGCTCGTCCTCGATCTGGTCGAATCTCACCGGGACCTGTTCCCCGTTTATATGGTAGGTGAAGGTGCCTTTGTCCTGATAATGCTTTATGGACACGCTTACGGTAGCCTTGGCGGATACCTGTCCCGTGCTTTTCGGCAGCAGGAGTTTCAGCGCATTAGGATTCACCAGTGTGGATGTTACCAGGAAGAATATGAGCAGAAGAAATACGATGTCGGTCATGGACGACATCGAAAACTCGGCCAGAGCCTTGGTATTTCTCTTGATTGCCATCTCGTTTCAGCTATTCGGTCGGTTCCTGTTTTCCGGAAGCGCTCTGTCCGCCCACGATATCCAGAAAGTCGATGGTGTTGCTTTCCATCATGAATACCAGGTCGGAAATCCTTGAAGTCAGATAATTGTACCCGAAATACGCCAGAATGCCCACTATGAGGCCTCCGACAGTGGTTACCATAGCTGTATAGATACCTCCGGAGAGCAGGGTGATGTCGATGTTGTTGCCGGCATTCGCCATGTTGAAAAAGGCCTGGATCATACCCATAACGGTTCCTAAAAAACCAATCATAGGTGCGCCTCCGGCAATGGTGGCGAGCATCGGCAGCCCCTTTTCAAGCCGGGCCACTTCCACGTTTCCCACATTCTCCACCGCTGTCTGGATGTCCTGAAGCGGACGGCCTATCCTTTCGATGCCTTTCTCGATAAGTCTGGCCACAGGCGAATCGTATCTCTGGCAGAGATTTACGGCGGATCTGGTCTTCCCGTCGCGGATCAGGTCGTTGATATCCTTCATGAAGTTCCTGTCTATCGTGCCTGCCTTTCTTATCATCCACCATTTTTTCCCGAAAATATAGATGGCAATGATGGACAATGCCAGAAGTACGAGCATCAGCCAGCCGCCTTTCGCGGCAAGCTGCAGCAATGAAAAATTCACTACTTCCTGCTGCGGAAGTGCTTCGATAGCCGTTCCGGCTTCGCCGGCAATTTGTAAGAGACTGAATAGCATAGTTTTATAAAATTCCAATCAATATGACGCCATATTCAACCCGCAAAAATAGCAAAAAAATCGCAGTTACTGCGAATGTGACGAAAATTCGCATCCGCAGTACTGCTGATTGTAGAAACCGTATTCCCGTATCAGCCGGTTCCTCCGTTCCTGAAGTCCGTTTTTTCTCCAGTTGCGGTCCCACCAGACCACGTCGTCGAAAAGCGAGGCCGCATAGAAGCCGGCGGCATTGATCTGGTCGAGGCTTTTCCATCTGGACGAAGCCAAAGTGGTAGTCAGCACTTTGTAGCCGTGTTCATGGGCATATCGGGCCGCCGATACCAGACGCATCCTGAAACATTCCGGACAGCGCAGGCCCCTTTCGGGTTCGTTTTCCAGTCCTCTTATCCTTTCGAGCCAGGCCTTGTGGTCATAGTCGGCATCCACGATTTCCAGGCCGAGGGATTCGGCGTAGCGCGTGCATTCGTTTTTCCTTTTGAGGTATTCCTCTTCGGGCCAGATGTTGGGATTGCAGTAGTATATCAGGGGAGTGATTCCGTGAGACAGAAGACACTCCACTATGGCTGAAGAGCAGGGAGCGCAACAGGTATGGAGGAGAACCTTGCGCTCTCCTCCAGGAACTTCGAGTATGTCTGCGTTACTTTTCAATGTCCTGCGGACCGGCTATTCCACGAACATGCACCAGCCGAACGGGTCGTCGATTTCCCCGTCCTGGATGCCGCGTATCATATCGTAGAGTTTCCTGCTCTTCGGGCCGCATTCATCCTTCGAACCGAAATTGTACGGAGTCACTTCCGATGATTCGAGCGTCGGTCTGTCGTCTATCCGGTATACCGGAGTGATGACTACTGCCGTTCCGCATTCTCCCACCTCTTCGAAAGTAGACAGTTCTTCCACCGGGACAGGCCGTCTCTCCACGGTCATCCCGAGTTCCTTTGCCACCGTCTCCAATGACTTGTTCGTGATGGACGGCAGGATGGTGTCCGATTTCGGGGTGATATAAGAGTTGCCCCTGATGGCGAAGAAATTGGACGAGTTGAACTCGTCGATATATTTGTGCTGGAGAGGGTCCAGATAGAGAACCGCTTCATAGCCGAGCTTGTGGGCGAGGTTGTAGGAATAGAGCGAGGCGGCATAGTTGCTTCCCAGCTTGTAGCTCCCGGTTCCGTTCGGCGCTGCCCTGTCGTAATCCCTCGATATCACCACGTATGACGGCTGCAGGGTATTGCCCGTATATGCCCCTACGGGAGCGCAGAGCATCATGAACAGACATTCGGTAGAGGATTTCACTCCGAGCTGCGGATTTATGCCGATAAGGGTAGGGCGGAGGTACATCGAGGCGTTGGTCCCGTATGGAGGCAGGAAGTCGATATTCTCCTTTACCACCCTGATACACATGTCGATGAACATATCCACGGACGGTGCCGGGATGCCGATATATGCGGCAGAGCGCTGCAGCCTTTTCGCATTTTCGTCCGGCCTGAACAGCCTGACCTTCCCGTCTGCGCCGCGGAAAGCCTTAAGGCCTTCGAAACATTCGATACTGTAATGCAGTGTGCCTGCAAATGCGTTGATACTGAGGTTGTCGTCAGTACGGCTTTCGACAGGTCCCCATTCCCCGTTCCTGTAATAGCAGGTCAGGATGGTGTTCGTCTTTCTGTAGCCGAAACCCAATTTTGTCCAATCCAGATTTGTCATAGTCCGTTGTTTTATATGAGAATTTCAAAAAGCTTGTTGTTTTCGTTTATGTATTCGTATGCGACCCCGTTTTCGTCCATCCGGTGTACCAAAGCCTCGAAGTCTTCCTTGCGCTCGACTTCCACGCCGATGAGGGCTGGTCCGTCCTCCTTGTTGGTCTTCTTTATGTACTGGAAGAGCACGAGATCGTCTTTCGGGCCGAGATTGTCCCTTATGAATGACAGGAATGCCCCGGACCGCTGCGGGAAACTGACGATGAAGTAGTGTTTCAAACCCTCGTAAAGCATCGACTTCTCGCGTATTTCCTCCGTGCGGGTAATGTCGTTGTTGCTTCCGCTGATGATGCAGCCGACTCTTTTGCCCCGGATTTTGTCTGCATAGAAACGCAGCGCCGCGGCTGACAGCGCCCCGGCAGGTTCTACCACGATAGCGCTCTTGTTGTACATGTCGATGATGGTGGTGCAGACGGCTCCTTCCGGTACCACGACTATGTCATCGAGGACTTTGCGGCATATTTCGTAGGTCAGTTCTCCGGCTTTCTTCACCGCCGCGCCGTCCACGAACTTGTCTATGTGTTCCAGCTCGACGATTTCGCCCTTTTCTATGGCCGTTTTCATACAGGGCGCCCCCGCAGGTTCCACACCGATGATTTTGGTTTCGGGCGAGGCCGACTTCATGTAGGCTCCGACTCCTGAAGCGAGCCCGCCGCCTCCGATAGGTATGAAGAGGTAGTCCAGCGGCTTTTTCATCTGCTTCTCTATTTCGAGTCCGATGGTAGCCTGCCCCTCGATGATTTTCCTGTCATCGAACGGAGGAATGAATGTCTTGCCGGACTTCGCGGCATATTCCATGGCTTCCTTGTTGGCGGCATCGAATGTGTCGCCCGTCAGCACGATGTCTATGTAGTCCTTGCCGAACATCCTGACCTGCTCGATTTTCTGTCTCGGAGTAGTGTTGGGCATGTATATCGAGCCCATGATGTGCAGCTTGTTGCATGAAAACGCCACTCCCTGGGCATGATTCCCTGCGCTGGCGCAGACTATACCGTATTTCAGGGCATCCGGCGGCAGGGTGCGGATCTTGTTGTAGGCTCCGCGTATCTTGTAGGACCTGACTGTCTGCAGGTCTTCGCGCTTCAGATATACTTCGGCATCGTATTTCTCCGAAAGAGCCTGATTCAGAAGCATGGGAGTAGGGTCTATCACTTCATCGAGAATCCTCGACGCAGTCACGACGTCTTCTATGCGGGGTAAATATTCCGTATCGGTCATATAACGTAAAAATTAGTCTAAAATCACCAATGCCAGAGACTTGTGGCTGAATTCCAGCCGGACCGTATCTTCAGTGGCCCTGTTCAGCGTGGCTTTCCACCAGTTGTCGAAGATCACGTCGTCTACAGGCCATTGAAGCCCTTTGGATTTGATGGTCAGGCTGTTGTCCGGTGAAAACAGCGAAAATCTCCTGCCTTCGCCGCATTCGATATCGATGCTGTCCGTGACTGCGAAAGCCGTAGAATAATCCGATACCATCTCTATGGGCGGACAGTCCGGAAACATACGCGTGTATTCCATCAGCAGGGACAGGTTCCCTATGGTATGGTCCTCGCGTTCCCCGGACCCGCCGAGAATCCGGATGCGTCCGACTTCAGGCACGTGTTCCAACACATACCGTACAGCCTTGGTCTGGTCGTTGTGCTCCTGTTCGGTTTCATGCACCAGTGTTCCGGTAAAGCGTTTGAGCACGGCAGGGCTGAGCGAATCCATGTCTCCGATTACCGCATCCGGCATCCGCTCTCCTCCGAACACGGCTTTCATATTGCGGAAATATTTCTGCAGAGCTCCGTCGCAGCACACGATGAAATCCGCATTTTTCAGGATATATCTCGGATATTCCTTCTTCGGGAACCGTCCGTTGTCCAATATGACTGCTGTCTTCATTTTCAGGACGTTATTTTATGGATTCGCGGTATCTTGCAAGCACCTCCGAAGATGTCCCCTTCGAAACCGAATATGTACCGGCTTCCCTGAACCCGATCAGGAAATCCCTTACATTCATCCGCTTCTTGCCCGCCATCTGGATGTCGGTCAAGGCAATGGCACCGTCGGCAGTCAGGACTGCCAATGTTTCCTTTCCGTCGGAAAGGACAGTCCCGGCAGGCGCGTTTTCCGCCGTGCCGCAATGCCCGCGCAGCCTTGCCTCCTCTCCGTCTTCCATCTTCCTGGCTTCGAATATCTTTATGGACAGGGATTTGCCGTCCCGGACGAATTCCGTAAAGGCTGCAGGATAAGGGCTGAGACCGCGGATAAGGTTCAGGATTTCCCTGGAAGGGCTGTTCCAGTCTATATGGCACAGTTCCCGTGTGAGTTTCGGCGCCGGTTTCAGAAGTTCGGCCCCCTGGATGAAACTCTTCTGCAGGCGAAGCTCCACCTTTTTGTCTATTATGGCGTCTATGGTATCCGTCACCACCTTGGCTCCGGTTTCCATAAGCTTGTCGTGGACCGTACCGGCGTTGTCGCTGTCGGTGATTCTGCACTGCTCCCTGAAAATGATGTGGCCGGTATCCATTCCCTCATTGATCATGAAGGTGGTCACTCCCGTGATGTGCTCTCCGTTGATGACGGCCCAGTTTATAGGGGCGGCACCCCGGTATTGCGGCAGCAGGGCCGCATGGAGGTTGAATGTCCCGGATTTAGGCATGCTCCATACTTCTTTAGGGAGCATCCTGAATGCCACCACGACGAAGATGTCGGCTTTCCATGCCTGCAGTGCGGAGAGGAATTCCGGGTCCTTGAGCGAAACCGGCTGCAGGACGGGGAGACCGTGCTCTGCCGCATATTTCTTTACTGCGCTTTCATTTATCTTCAGTCCGCGGCCGCTCGCCTTGTCGGCCACGGTTACGACGCCGACTACATGATAGCCTTTCCTGACGATGGCATCGAGCGAGGCTACGGCGAATTCCGGCGTTCCCATGAATACTATCCGCGTCTTTCTCATCTTACCCAGTACCGTATCCTTTATTTTCTTTATGAATTTCCCGAATTTTTCAGTATCTATCAGCGATTTGTCGTTGATGGCGTTCCAGGTGAAAAGCAGGCCGATAGGCAGCAGCACGGCCGAAGATATGAACACTCCCGCAAAGGCCGAGACCGCACCGTCCTTGGCGAGTTTGTTCCCCGTGATGTCGATTACCCAGTACAGTACGAAGAAAAGGACGGCTATGATGGCAGGCGTCCCCAGTCCGCCTTTCCTGATAAGTGCCCCCAAAGGCGCTCCTATGAAGAAAAAGATGAAGCAGGCCAACGCCAGGGCGAACTTTTTCAGGATTTCCACGTCTATGCGCCGGAGGGTATACGCATTGTAGTACCTTTCCCTGCCGTAGGTGGTCAGTTCTCCGATTTCGGCATTGACCTTGGCCTTGGCATCGTTCAGTGCCTCTATTTCCCTGTCGATGTCGTCCCATTTCCCGAAATTCTCGTATTCGAATACCGATTTCAGGTTATCGTTCCTGCGGTCCGAGGTATCTATCTGGAAATGGTAACGTAGATTCCTGTCCTTGTAGAACCGGCTGATATTGTCGAGCTTGGCCTCGTAATCCACCCTGCTTATGGAGTCTTCGGCGTGCGTGAGCTGTTTCAGGTTCATCGTCCTGGCTTCGTCTCCGAAACGGGTGTCCTCCGATTTCTTGAATGCGTAGTTTTCCAGCGGAATCACCATTTCCTGCCTGTCGAATTCGATTTTCTGCAGCTGGAGGGTGGTGTCGCGGTATCTTCTCGTATTCGTTTCCTCGTAGTTCGAGCCGCTGAAAAGTATGAAAGTCAGATAGGTCTTGTCCGAAGACATTTTCATCTCCGCGGAATCGGCGATGGTGAGGCTGGTATTGCCCTTTTTCCCGGTATGGTTGTAGACCATCACTCCGTGCATGATGCCCGTTTCCTTGTCGGTCTCGTTCACCCGCAGAATGTATCCGTCTATGCCGTCATAGAAGGTTCCGGTAGGAATCTTGATTTCTTCCTTTGTCTTTCCGATATCGTCCCGCAGGGTGAATATCTTGTTGTAGGCCACCGGGATGAGTTCGTTGGAGGCGAAGAAGGCCCCGATGCTTATCAGTGCCGACACTATGATCAGCGGAGCAAGCACGCGGCTGAGCGATATGCCCGCAGCCTTTATGGCGAGAAGCTCGTTGTTTTCACCGAAGGTGCCGAGCGTCATGACCGACGATAGCAGGGTGGCGAGAGGAAGCGATAGCGGAATCAGAGTGGCGCTACCCCAGCCGAGGAATTCAAGTATGACCTTGAAACTCAGCCCCTTGCCTACGAGTTCGTCGATGTACAGCCACAAGAACTGCATCATCAGGATGAATATGACGATAAAGAGGATCGCGAAAAACGGTCCTACGAAAGAACTAAGTATGAATCTGTCCAGTCTCTTCATCGCTGCGGTTTCCTCATTTTCGCAAGCCTTGAAATCCCTCCTCCCGGCTCACCGGTCCGTACAGGTCATTTCCCGGTAATGTTCTTCATCATTATGTCGAGAGCGTCCGCCAGTCCTTCAGGATTCTTTCCTCCGGCAGTCGCCAGCCCCGGCTGGCCTCCTCCGCCTCCGGCAATGGCTTTGGCCGCCTCCTTGATATCCTTTCCCGCATTGTGCCCGGCGGCAATAAGGTCCGCCGAATACATGATGATGAGCTGAGGCTTGCCTTCGTATTCGAATGCTCCGAACAGGGCCGTGTTCTCCGTCTCTTTCTGCAGCATGAACGCCACATTCTTCAGGGCTGCAGGGTCTGCAGGGTGGTTTACCACGACCACTTTTACGCCGTTGATTTCCTTCGCCATGCTCTCCAGGTTCTTCTTCATCACCAGAGCTTTTTCCCTGGCGATTTTTTCCATCTCTTTCCTGTACTTCTCGTTTTCTTCGATAAGTTTGCGGATGGAACCTGCGAGGTCGGGAACATTGTTGAAAAATGCTTTGGCCACCCTCAGGGTATTTTCCATAGCATCCACGATATTCTCGGCTTCGAGTCCGGTAGTGGCTTCGATTCTCCTGACTCCGGCGGCAATGGCGGATTCCGAAATTATCTTGAAGAATCCGATCTGGCCGGTTGCACGCACATGCGTTCCTCCGCACAGCTCGATGGAGTCCCCGAAGCGTACCACCCTGACCTTGTCGCCGTATTTCTCCCCGAACAGCGCCATCGCGCCCATGGCTTTCGCCTCGTCCATGGTGGCGTTACGGTTCTCGCACAGAGGGTAATTCATCCTGATCAGGGCATTGACCCTCCTTTCCACTATGTCGATCTGCTCGTCGGTGAGCTTCTCGAAGTGGGAGAAGTCGAATCTGAAATAGTTGTCGCAGACGAACGAACCTTTCTGTTCTACATGGGTGCCGAGCGTCTCGCGCAGGGCCTGGTGCAGAAGGTGGGTGGCGGTATGGTTGTTCGTGATTTTCAGTCTTCTTTCCGTATCTACCGCGAGCCGGAACGTGCCGGTGCAGTTTTCGGGAATCCTCTCGGCGATATGGATGGTCAGGTTGTTTTCCTTTATGGTGTTGAGAATCCTGATCTTCTCGCCGCTTTCCGACTCGATGCAGCCGGTATCTCCCACCTGGCCTCCCATTTCGGCATAGAACGGGGTCTTGTCGAAGACGAGCTGGTACATTACCTTGTTCTTCGCCTTGACCGTGCGGTGTTTCGTAAGGACGGCCCCATCCGTTTCCGTGGTATCGTAGCCGAGGAATTCCACGTGGTCGCAGTGCCGGAATTCCACCCAGTCGCCGGATTCTATCGCCGTGGCGTTTCTCGCCCTGTCCTTCTGTTTCTGAAGTTCGGCTTCGAAGCCTTCAAGGTCTATGCTGAAGCCTCTTTCAGAGGCAATGAGTTCGCTCAGGTCTATCGGAAAGCCGAAGGTGTCGTAAAGCACGAACGCATCTTCGCCTTTGATGACTTTGGTATCGGCCGATTTCTCCATGATGGTCTCTATCAGCCTGATGCCTCTGTCGAGGGTGCGGAGGAATGCCATTTCCTCCTCTTTGATGACTTTCTCGACAAGTTCCTTCTGTGAAACGAGTTCAGGGTAGAATTCGCCCATATCTTCGGCCAGTCTGGCCACCAGCCGGCAGAGGAACGGCTCGTTGAAGCCGAGGAAGGTGTATCCGTACCTGACAGCCCTTCTGAGAATCCTTCTGATGACATAGCCCGCCTTCACGTTGGACGGAAGCTGGCCGTCCGCGATGGAGAAGCTTATGGCCCTGATATGGTCCGCGATGACCCTCATGGCCACTTCCGTCTTCTCCGATTCGTGGTATCCGTGTCCGGAAAGCCTTTCTATCTCGGCTATCATTCCGGTGAAGATGTCGGTGTCGTAGTTGCTGGTCTTGCCCTGGAGGGTCATGCAGAGTCTTTCGAATCCCATACCGGTGTCCACGTTCTTGTTCGGAAGGAGTTCGAGTTCTCCGCTGGCCTTGCGGTTGAACTGCATGAATACGAGATTCCAGATTTCGATGACCAGATGGTGCCCCTTGTTCACCAGCTCGCGTCCAGGCACTGCCTTTCTTTCTTCGTCCGGGCGGAGGTCGACATGGATTTCGCTGCACGGTCCGCAAGGTCCGGTATCTCCCATTTCCCAGAAATTGTCATGTTTGTTTCCGAGGAGTATCCTGTCTTCCGGAAGATGTTTCTTCCACTCTTCGAGAGCTTCCCTGTCCATTTCCGTCCCGTCGGAGGCATCGCCTTCGAATACGGTGGCGTAGAGCCTGTCCTTGTCTATCCCGTAGACTTCAGTCAGGAGTTCCCATGCCCAGGAAATGGCTTCGGTCTTGAAATAGTCTCCGAAACTCCAGTTTCCGAGCATCTCGAACATGGTATGGTGGTAGGAGTCGTGTCCCACTTCTTCGAGGTCGTTGTGCTTTCCGCTTACTCTCAGGCATTTCTGGCTGTCCGCCACTCTTTTGTGCTCAGGCGTGCTGTTCCCGAGGAAAAAATCCTTGAACTGATTCATCCCGGCATTGGTGAACATCAGCGTAGGGTCGTTTTTCACGACCATAGGTGCAGAAGGCACTATCGTGTGTCCTTTGGATTCGAAGAAATCCAGGAATGCTTTGCGAATTTCCCTTGAAGTCATAGTAATATCAAATCAAAATATCCTGCAAAATTAGTAAAAAATAAAACTAATCCGATAATCCGAAAATCTTTTTTATTGCCCGACAATTGTCCGGCGGAAATCCTTGAAAAGTGTGAAAAGTTTTCTATCTTTGCACATTATGCCGAAATATATTTTCAACAAGGAGACACTCAACTACGAGGAATGCACATACTCGGGGAAATGGAAAGCATTGCGGGGGATTCTCGTCT
>CALVBH010000032.1 GCA_944325765.1 uncultured Bacteroidales bacterium | reverse complement strand
CAGTACGGGGCGGAAAGGCTCGGGCTTCTGACTGTTCCAGCTGCAGCGGGCAATACCAGGAGGCAGATCAAGTTCATTACCGATTTCGGAACTACAGCCATCCACGCCATCCCCAGCTATGCGGGACGCCTGTACGAAGTAATGGAGGAGATGGGAATGGATCCTCGTCGCGACACCAAGCTGAAGACCCTCGTGATCGGGGCGGAGCCGCATTCGGAGGAGCAGCGCAGGCGTATCGAGAATATGCTCGGAGTTAAGGCCTACAACTCTTTCGGTATGTCAGAAATGTGCGGCCCTGGCGTGGCTTTCGAGTGCCTGCAGCAGAATGGCCTGCATATCTGGGAGGATTACTATATAGTGGAAATAGTCGACCCTGACACTCTCGAACCGGTACCTGAAGGCGAGACGGGAGAGCTGGTCCTGACTACCATAAATCGCGAAGCTATGCCCCTGTTGCGCTACAGGACCAGGGATCTGACCCGTTTTCTCCCGGGGGAATGCCCGTGCGGGAGACATCACAGACGTCTGGACAGGATGAAAGGCAGGAGCGATGATATGATGATCCTGAAGGGAGTGAACATCTTCCCGATACAGATAGAGACGGTTCTGATGCAGTTCGAGGAGCTCGGGAACGATTATCTGATCACGCTTACGAACGAGGATGCAAATGATATGATGACTGTTGAGGTGGAATTGAAGGAATTCTATGACGATTATCCTCGGCTGCAGGCATTGACCAGGGAAATCACCAGACAGCTCAAAGATGAGATTCTCGTCACTCCGGAAGTCCGCCTCGTCCCTAAGGGCACTATCCCTGTGACTGACGGCAAGGCTGTGAGAGTTAGGGATTTACGTAAAACATTGATTTGATATGACAGTACATCAGATATCAGTTTTCGTGGAAAACAGGTCAGGCACTCTCGTAAAGGTCCTTGATCTGTTCAAGGAAGCCGGCATCCAGCTAATCGCTTCCACCATTTCCGATACGGTGGAGTACGGGATTTTCAGGATAATCTGTTCCGAACCGATGAAAGCGATCCGTGTCCTCGAAGATGCCGGAGTCTCTTCCAATGTTTCCGAAGTCTTCGCCATCACTTTGGACAACACACCGGGGACTGCGGCGGATGCCATAAGCCTGCTGAGCCGTGAGGGCATAGGTATTTCATATATGTATTCGTTTCTGCTTGGCGGGAAAGGAATCCTGATTTTCAGGACAGATGACCCTCTGAAGACTGTCAGGATTATAAAGGAAGGCGGAATCCGCACTCTCGACGACGCTTCACTGCTTTCTCTGGTGTAAAACAGTTTCCGGACCGGTATGAGAATAACAGTCGAAAACGCGGTGGCAAGGTTCCCGGAATTCAGGTTTCGGGAGCCTGTGTCGTGGAAGATGGAAGATGGAGAGAACTGGGCTGTGATCGGGCCCAACGGTGCAGGCAAGACCCTCTTTACGGAATTGCTGCAGGGCAGCATAGCCTTGAAAGAAGGGAGCGTGACCCGTGCCGGTGCTGATGGAAATTCCGCTTCTGATGAAATCAGGACACTTGTATTCAAGGATATATATTCCGTTTCCGGTGCCGCTTCTATGTATTACCAGCAGCGGTGGAATTCCCGCGATGCGGAAGAGTCGCCGGTGGCATCTTCTCTTTTCGACGGCTTCAGTCCGGAAACAGTCCGGGAATATTCCTCGCTTTTCGGTATCGGCGGCATTCTGGAAAAGAGGGTAGTCTCTCTTTCCAGCGGAGAGCTGAGGAAATTCCTGATAACCCGCGCCCTGATGTATGAACCGCAGGTTCTCATACTCGACAATCCGTTTATCGGTCTGGACGAGATGTCCCGCAAATCCCTGGACAGTATGCTCTCTGAACTGAAGGACCGGAAAGGCCTCCAGACCATTTTAGTACTGAGCCAGACAAAGGATATCCCCTTATGGATCGACAGGATACAGCCGATACGGGACAGAACAGTGCTGCCACCTGTGGACAGGGACGACTTTTTCAGGGATGAGTCTTTTGTGAAGGAACTGTTCCCGGACGATACGGATCCTGCGGCAGACCTGCCGGACAGCAGCCGCCCCGAGGCGGAGAGTGACTATTCCTTCGTGCTGAAGATGAGTGATGTAACCGTGAAGTACGGAGGTCGGAAAATCCTCGAAGGTGTGGACTGGACTGTCAGAAAAGGGGAGAACTGGGCTTTGGTGGGTAAGAACGGTTCGGGGAAATCCACGCTCCTGAGCCTCGTGTGCGGGGACAACCCTCAGGCCTATGCCAATGACATTGTCCTTTTTGACAGGAAGAGGGGATCGGGAGAAAGCATTTGGGACATCAAGAAACGCATCGGCTATCTCAGTCCTGACGTCCATACCTATTATCTTGAAGATATCCCCTGTCTGAAAGTAGCTGCAAGCGGCTTTTTCGACTCTGTCGGTCTATCCGGCGAATGTTCTCGGGAACAGTACGGTCTCGCTATGGAATGGATGAAGGTATTCCGTGCAGAGCATCTTGCCGGACGGTCTTTCGTCAGGATATCATACGGGGAACAGCGTCTCGTACTGCTGGTACGTGCGTTCGTCAAATCTCCGGAACTGCTTATACTGGACGAACCGCTGCACGGTCTGGATATGGGCAAGAAGCGGCTTGCAAAGCGAATCATCGAGAAATATTGCTCTGATCCGCGGAAAACCCTCATTTACGTTTCGCACTACAGAGATGAAATTCCGGAAAACTGCACCAAGGTGAAGAATCTCGGTTTTGTCTAGTCCGCGGCGGGAGAGTCAGCCTCCGATATGATCAGCAGCTTGTCTCCCGGCTTCAGCTCCACCGTACCGTTTGGAACGATGAACTTGTCGGTCCTCTTGATCATCATCACAAGCATACCTTCAGGCAGTTTCAGTTCCTTGAGCGTGTTGCCGTGCATCAGGGATTCTTCCGTCAGAGTGATTTCCACCAGTTTTCCGGCTTCTTCCGGTACCTCGATGCCGAACGTATTTTCTTCCTCGGGTACATCATCGTTCAGTTTCAGCAGTTTGGCTGTCCAAGTGATGGAAGTACCCTGGACGACGAGGGAGAGAAGCGTTATGAAAAAGACTATGTTGAAGATAAGATCAGCCCCTTCGACACCTGCCACGACAGGATAAGTGGCGAACAGGATAGGAGCCGCCCCTCTGAGTCCTACCCAGGAAATGAAGGTTTTGGATGCGAAACTTACCTTCTTGTATGGAGAGAGCGATATGAAGACGCTCAACGGTCTTGCCAACAGTATCATAAATATACCTATGAGCAGGGCCACCGGAGCTGTCTTGAGCATATCGTGAGGGTTTACGAGCAGTCCCAGTATTACGAACATAACTATCTGTACGAGCCAGGTAATCCCGTCGAAAAACGACAGTATATCCTTTTTGTACGGTATCTTGTTGTTTCCTATGATGATACCGGCGATATATACGGCCAGATAGCCGTTCCCCGACAGGTATGAAGTGACTGTATAGGAGAAGAACATTACGCTCATCAGCATAATGGCGTAAAGCGGGGCGTTCGTAAGGCCTATCCTCCTGAGGAACCATACAGTGGGGAATCCGGTGACCAGCCCCCCGGCGCAGCCTACGCTGAACTGGAGCAGCAGCGTCTTCACTGCATCCCATACCACGGCTCCGCTGCCTGTATCTCCTGCCGCATTGCCGGTAAGATTGTTTGCCAACTGTATGAGAATGATGGTCAGGATATAGGCCATCGGGTCGTTGCTTCCGCTTTCCAGCTCAAGCATTGGCTGGATATTGTTTTTCAGCCTCATCCTGCTGTTGCGCAGGATGTTGAATACAGAAGCCGAGTCGGTAGAGGACATAGTGGCCGCGAGCAACAGGCAGGTTACCAGGGGCAGGCTGATAGGGCAGGCTTCCCAGACCGATAACAGATAGATGAAGAGTCCCGTAAACAGGGTAGTCAGGACAACGCCCAGCGTGGACAGCATTATGCCTGGGCCGAGTATGGGCCTGATTTCCTTGATTTGTGTCTCCATACCTCCGGAAAACAGTATGATGCACAGTGCGCACATACCGATGAACTGTGCCTGATTCATATTGTTGAACTGCAGGCCGAGCCCGTCTACTCCGAAAAGCATACCGGCTACAAGGAACAGCAGGAGGGAAGGCAGCCCGAAGCGGTAGCCTGCCTTGCTTATGAGAATACTGCTGAATATCAGGATCGACAGTATCAACAATATGTTTTCTGATGTGAATGTCATTTCGTCATGGAGTTATTTATTTCACGGGTCCCGTCGCGCCGCCTGTCTCGAAGGCTTTGCACCATTTGCTTATCTGGCACCTCCCGCAATCCGGCTTTCTGGCCGTACAGACATATCTCCCGTGAAGGATCAGCCAGTGGTGCGCCTTGGGGCGGAGTTCCGGGGCAATGTTGTCCGTCAGGTCCTTTTCCACTTCTCCGACAGTCTTCCCGTCGGAGAGTCCGAGCCTTTTCGAGACCCGGAAAACATGGGTGTCGACGGCTATTACCGGCTTGTCATATACGACGGATGCTATGACGTTGGCGGTCTTGCGGCCTACGCCCGGCAGTCTTACCAGTTCTTCAGGGTCGGACGGTACCTCGCCTCCGAACTGTTCCATCAGCATCCTGGCCATCCCGACCAGATGCCTGGCCTTGCTGTTCGGAAAGGTTATCGACTTGATGTCCTCCGCCACCTCTTCAGGGTCGGCTCCGGCCAGAACCGAAGGTACCGGATATTTCCGGAAAATTTCCGGAGTATGCATATTTACCCTCCTGTCCGTGCATTGCGCCGAGAGTATGACCGCTATGAGCAGGTGAAATACCGAGTCATAGTGAAGTTCCGTCTGCGCATCCTCCATGTTTTCGCCGAACCATTCCAGAATGCCGGCATATCTTTCGACTGTTTTCATCATATCGCTGTCTTATTCCCGGTCACGGACGAGTTCCGTACAGCTTTCGTTTCTGCATTCCACTATTCTGCCCGGATATTTTTCGCAGATGGACAGATTGTGCGTGACCATTACGACGGCAGTCCCGCGGTCACGGTTTATTCCGGAAATAAGGTCCATAATCCCGTCGGCGGTCTCGCTGTCCAGATTTCCGGTAGGCTCGTCGGCGAGGATGACCTGCGGGTCGTTCAGCAACGCCCTGGCTATGGCGACCCTCTGCTGTTCGCCTCCGGAGAGCTGGTGAGGCATTCTGTGTGCCTTGTGTCTCATCCCGACGGCATCGAGCACTTCTTCTATCCGTCTGGAAATTCCCTGTCCGTTTTTCCAGCCCGTGGCTTTCAGTACGAATTCCAGATTTTCCTCCACGCTCCTGTCCATCAGCAGCTGGAAATCCTGGAACACGACTCCGAGTTTCCGTCTCAGGAAGGGTATCTCCTTTTCCTTGATACCGCCGAGTTCGAAGCCGCATACGCTACATTCTCCGCCAGCCAGCCTGTTTTCGGCTATGACAGTCCTGATTACAGATGTCTTTCCGGTTCCGACCTTTCCGACGATATATACGAAATCTCCGGGAAAGACATCGAGGTCCAACCCGTATATGACAATATTTTCACCTCCGAAGATGTCTGCTCCCCGGAATGATATGAGAGGTTTTCTTTCTTCCATCCGACAAGTACATTTCCACAAAGATAAGAAGCTGTTTAAAATTTGTCAACAATCTTTTTCAATGTTTCCCGTATCTGAACAAAAAAATCTATTTTTGCAGTTTGTAAAAAATTTGCATCCGATGAAAATCAAAACAGCCGTCATAGTCGCCCTGGCGTTTCTGGGCATATCGGCGCAGGCCGCACTTCCCTCGTACGGGAGTGCGGCAGAGCCGGACAGTCCGGAATACAGGCATGCACTCGGATTGTATGATAAGGGCATGTTCGCAGAGGCGATGCTCCGTTTCAAACAGATAGCGGACAGGTCTTCCGACGGAAATGCACGCGGGTATTACGTCCTGTGCGCGACCCATCTCAGGGTCCCCGGGTACGAAAACCTGATCAGCGGATTCGTCTCGGACTGCCAGTCGTCGGACCTGATACCCCGGATCCGTTACCGCTTTGCTCTCAATCTCTTTGATGACAGGGACTTTCCCGGTGCTTCAGCCCAGTTCGAACAGCTGTCGCGTCACGACCTTTACAGAAGCCAGATTCCGGAATTCCTCTTCAAACGCGCATACTGCGACTTCGAACAGAGAAATTTCGACAGGGCCCTGCTCCGGTTCAAGGATCTTGCACTCAGGACGCATTCAGACTATACGGCTCCCGCACAATATGCCATAGGCTACATCTGCTACGAGAAGGAAAATTTCGCAGAAGCTGCCGAATGGCTTGAAAAGGCCCGGAAAGACAGCCGTTTCACGGAAATCTCGGACTTCTATATAGTAGAATGCCGCTTTATGCTGAAGGAATACGAAACGGTCAGGAAAACAGGTCCGGAGATTATGGAAAAGGTCTCGGAGGACAAGCGTCCTTATATCGCACGCTTCATTTCCGAATCCTGTCTTGTGCTCGGAGATACCGAAACCGCGCGCAGATACTTTGAAATCAGCCGGAAGTCCCTCTCTCCGCAGTCCCGTTCGGATTTCTTCTATGCCGGTTCCGTACTTTATGCCGTAAAGGATTACCGAGGAGCCATAGAGAACTTCTCCCTGATGACAGACAGAAGCGATTCCCTGGGACAGATCGCAGACTACCATCTCGGTTATTCCTACATCAGGACGGGCAACAAGGTGGCTGCCATGGACGCCTTCCGGGATGCCGCACGCACCGCTTTCGACCCGGCCATAACGGAAGACGCATTCTTCAACTATGCGAAGCTTGCTTTCGACCTGAATACCGATTCGTCTGTGTTCTACGACTATCTGAAAGCCTATTCCGAGAAGGGAAAGAGCGAACAGATTTACAGCTACATCGCCCTGGCGGCTCTGTACAACCGCGACTATGCGGCAGCGATAGAAGCATACGACCAGATAGACGAACTGGACGGCGATATGGTATCCAACTACCGCAAGGCCAACTATCTGCGGGCAAACGAACTGATTTCTGCAGGCTCATACCGCGCCGCCGTCGACTGCCTCAGGGCTGCGGCATATTATTCGGACAGAAGATCCTACTTTTACCAGATGTCGCGCTACTGGCTCGCGGAGGCCTACTATAACAGTTCCCAGTATGACAATGCCCTGCAGGTCCTTGCGGACCTTTACAATACGTCCGCCCTTTACGGTAAGAAAGAATCTGCCCTGATACCGCTGAATATGGCTTACTGTCATTTGAAACAGGATGACTACGACAATGCCGTGCGCTGGTTCGGTTCCTACCTCGAAACGGGGGACACTACGTACAGGAAAGACGCCCTTCTCAGGACAGGGGACTGTCGCTTCGTCCAGCAGAGGTATTCGGAAGCGATTTCAGCCTATGACCGGGTTCTGGCGGACTATTTCGATGCGGATGACATTTATCCGTATTACCAGGCTGCCCTGTCATACGGTCTTGCCGGCAATGTCTCCGCTAAAATCAGGCTTCTGTCCAATGTGGAAAAGGCTTCTCCGTCCTCGGCCTTCTATCCTGAGGCAATGTATGAATACGGCAGGTCGCTCGTCGCCGCCGGGAATCCCGACCGTGCGGTCAGGTGTTTCAACACGCTGATATCCGATGTCCGCGACAGTATTTTCATCGCCCGTTCATACATAGAACTGGGAATGATTTACAGGAACCGGTCCGAAAACGACAAGGCTCTCGGATATTACAGGAAAGTCGTGGAGGACCTTCCGCTTTCGGAGTATGCCGATGCGGCCCTGCTGGCGATAGAGTCCATATACAAATCCCAGAACGAGCCTGACGAATATCTTGCATATATAGAAAGTATAGGCCGCTCTTCGCTGAAGACCGACGAAGAGAAGGAAATGATGATATACAATGCCGCAGAACAGATTTTCCTCTCCGGGAACTATACGAAAGCCCTTGCTTCCCTGGCTTCGTATATGGACAGGTATCCGGATGGCAGGATGATGCCGGACGCCTGGTATTATACGGCGGAATGCTACCGGATGTCGGGACAGCCCGAGACTGCCTGCGACTATTACCGGAAAGTCATGGATGCCGACGGCGGTTCATTCAGGGAGCAGGCCGAACTGAATTTCGCGGAACTCTCTTACTCGATGCAGAAATACACGGATGCATTCAACGCTTACGCTTCCCTTTATGTGACTGCCGGAAATGCCGGTTTCAGGTTCACGGCCCTTACCGGACTTATGCGTTCGGCTTACCGTGCGAGGATGTATGACGAGGCCATCCGATATTCCGAACTGCTGGCCCGGGATTCCGGAACAGATCCGGACCTTCTTCGCGAGGCTGAATACGTGAATGCAAAATCTCTCCTGGCGACTTCGCACAGGGACGAAGCCATGGCTGTCCTGACGAGGCTGGCAGAATCCCCGTCCACCGCAGAAGGTGCGGAAGCCGCGTTTCTGCTCATACAGGACTCCTACGACAGGGGAGTGTTCGATGAAGTGGAGAGCCGGGTCTATGCATTTTCCGACTCGAAGACCACCCGGACTTATTGGCTTGCCAAAGCTTTCATAGTCCTTGGCGATGCTTTTGTGGAAATGGACAACCTCGACCAGGCAAAGGCGACATTCGAGAGCGTGGCATACGGCTATCAGCCTGAAAACGGTACGGACGATGTCCTGCAGAGTGTCCGTATGAGGCTCGACAAACTGTCGGAACTGATGAAGACAGGAAATGTCGAATAGGGAAAGTACCGAAATTTTTTGAAAATGAAACGAATCATCCATATAATATTCTTGTCGGGATGCCTTCTGACCGGATTTCAGTCTGCGGCTCAGGACCTCAGTCCTACCGTAGAGGTATCCAGACAGTACAGGGGGACCCTTATGAATTTCGTCAAGCCGTCTGTCCCGATGGCAGTACCGGACAGCGTGCTCAGGTTCAACCTCGAATTCGACTATTCGGTTTTCGACAATCCTTTCAGGGGAGCATACGAATTCCGACCGTTCCTGACCGAGATGGAACTGGCCGGAAGCACATCCTTGCAGAAAAAACTGTATCTGAGAGCCGGAGCCGGATATTCGCTGCATCCTGAACTGGATTTCGTCTGGACTCCGCTCAGGAACGACAGTTTCAGGCTTTCCGTCTATGCCAGGCACCGTTCTTATGTAGGCGATTACCGTTCACTGACACCGGCGTTGTCAGACGGCAGTCTGGAAATAGATTCCGGAAATTCACGTTTTTACGGTTATGACCTGCTTTCGAGAGGAGGCGTCGACGGCGTTTATGACTGGGACGGCGGGATTTTCCATTTCGATGCCGGATATTACGGTACGGCCTTGAAGGATACGACTGTCAGCCGGCATTACGACGGCTTCGATCTGAAACTCGGGGTAGCGTCCAAGCATGGTGCGGATGGAGGCTTCACATACAGGGCCGCCGCACGCTACCGTTATGCGGAAGACAATCTGGATTACCGTGCTCCCTACCCGCAGTCCGGAATACGCCTTGCCGAGCATGAGTTCGGCATCGATGCTTCTGCCGGCGGGAATTTCAGGCCCGGACACGCCATTATGATTGATTTTGCCGCGGATTTCGCATCCTACGGGGGTATTTACGATTCGAATGCCGCGAGCGTCGCCCTGACTCCCCGCTATGTCTTCTCCTGCAACAGGTGGAAAGTCGATGCCGGCGTAAAGCTGGCCCTGCTGCTGAGAAACAATCCTGAAAACGCCGCAGTCGGAATGAATACCCATAAGGGACAGGTGGTCTATCCTGACGTGAGTGTCAGTTTTGCGGCGATCAGGGAATACATGGACATTTATCTTGCGGCAGGCGGCGGACCGGACATAAACCGATATTCTGCCCTTCTCGATGCCGTTCACCGGGTTTCACCATTATATAATATTGTTTCCGGAGCGCCGCTTTTGGACAATACCGTCGAGAGATTTTCAGTCACTCTCGGTCTGAGAGGCCAGTTGGCTTCACGTTTCCGCTACGATCTGAGCGTGGGTTACCGCGATTTTTCAAATGCCCCGTTCGATGGCTGGTCGTTGCAGGCCGGTACCGGCATTCCTGCACCCGCCATCGGTTATTCCGCGGCCAGGATGTTCTTCGCATTGCTGGACTGTTCATGGAATTCGCAGGATGTGGATTTTTCCGGAAAGTTCCGTTATCTCGGGACCGATATTCTGGAGGAAGGCGGCATTTTCGCCCCTCCCGGATTTTCCGGCCGCGTAGATTTCAGGTATAACTGGAAAAGGCGGATTTTCGTCGGTGCGGACTGCAGTTTCGCCACCGCACGCATCTCATCGCTTCCTTCGGCGGCTCAGACAACCTGGTCTGAAGTAAGGATTCCCGGATACGCGGACCTCGGCGTTACTGCGGAATATGCCTTCACGCGCAAGTTCTCGCTCTGGCTGCGCGGCGGAAATCTGCTGAATATGACCATACAGAGAACCCCGCTGTATTCCGAAAGCGGAATATACTTCACTGCGGGCATCTGCCTGAATCTTTAGTAATATTCTTGATTTTACCGGAATTTTGTTAAATTTGTCCGTTTAATATTTTTCTGTAAAAATGAGTGAAAACGAAGTGATGAATCAGGCGGAATCCCAGTATTCCGCGAGCAGTATTCAAGTGCTTGAAGGACTTGAAGCCGTGAGGAAGAGGCCTTCGATGTATATCGGAGACATAGGGGAGAGAGGATTGCACCACCTTGTCTATGAAGTGGTGGACAACAGTATCGATGAAGCTCTTGCAGGATTCTGTACGGACATAGAAGTCACCATAAACGAGGACAATTCCATTACTGTCAGGGACAACGGCCGCGGTATTCCTACCGGGATGCACGAAAAGGAGCACAAGTCGGCATTGGAGGTGGTCCTGACCGTCCTGCATGCCGGTGGAAAGTTCAGCAAGGACAGTTACAAGGTTTCCGGAGGTCTGCATGGCGTAGGCGTATCCTGCGTGAACGCACTTTCGGATTATCTCAGGGCCGAAATCCACCGGGAAGGGAAGATCTTCGTCCAGGAATATTCGAAGGGAAAGCCGCTTTCCGACGTGAAGGTCACCGGGGAGGCTTCGGATACCGGAACCATCATCACCTTCCATCCTGACAAGGAAATATTTACCGTCACCACGGTCTACAAGTACGATACCTTGGCTGGAAGGCTCAGGGAACTGGCGTATCTGAACAAGGGCATCCGGCTCATACTTACCGACAAGCGCGAAAAAGTCACAGATGATAACGGGAATCCTACTGGCGAATATCACAGCGAGGTCTTCTATTCGAAAGAAGGGCTGAAGGAATTCGTGAAATATATGGATGCCGATGCCACTGTCGAAGAACTGATACCCGAGCCGGTATGTCTGGAAACGAACAAGGTCATTCCTATCGAGGTGGCCCTTCAGTACAACAACGGTTTCCGCGAAAAGATACAGTCCTACGTAAACAATATCAACACGATAGAAGGCGGTACGCATCTGAACGGATTCAAGGCCGGGCTTTCCAGGACCCTGAAGAACTATGCGGAAAAGAACAATCTGTTCGGAAAACTCAAATCCGACCAGGTGTCTTCCGAGGATTACCGCGAAGGTCTGACCGCAGTCATTTCCGTAAAGGTGGCCGAACCGCAGTTCGAGGGACAGACCAAAACCAAGCTCGGCAACCAGGAAGTCTTCTCGGCCGTATCCCAGGCTACGGCCAATGCGCTTGAGGCATATCTCGAAGAGAATCCGAAAGAGGCCAGGCTGATTATCGACAAGGTCGTGCTCGCCGCCACTGCACGTCAGGCAGCACGCAAGGCGCGTGAGATGGTCCAGAGAAAGACGGTGATGTCGGGTGCAGGTATGCCCGGCAAACTGGCGGACTGTTCTCTGAGAGACCCTGAAAAGTGCGAACTCTTCCTCGTGGAGGGAGATTCCGCAGGCGGTACCGCCAAGCAGGGCCGTGACAGGATGACCCAGGCCATCCTGCCTCTGAGGGGAAAGATTCTGAATGTGGAAAAGGCTATGGAACACAGGGTGTTCGAAAGCGAGGAAATCAGGAACATATATACGGCGCTCGGCGTGACTGTGGGTACGGAAGATGACCACAAGGCTCTGAACCTTTCCAAGCTGCGCTATCACAAGGTCATAATCATGACGGATGCCGATGTGGACGGAAGCCACATAGCCACGCTCATACTGACCTTTTTCTTCCGCTATATGCTGGACCTTATCAGGAACGGCTATGTCTATCTCGCCACACCGCCGCTGTATCTGGTGAAGAAAGGAAAGGAAGAAATCTACTGCTGGACCGACGACGAACGCCGCGCCGCGACGGAAAAACTCGGGAAAGGCACCGACAAGGGCGTGACTGTCCAGCGTTACAAAGGTTTGGGAGAAATGAGTGACGAACAGCTTTGGGAGACGACCATGGATCCTTCGCGAAGGCTTCTCAGGCAGGTTACCATAGACAACGCCGCCGAGGCGGAGCGTACCTTCTCCATGCTTATGGGCGATGACGTGCCTCCTCGCCGGGAGTTCATTGAGCAGAATGCACATTATGCCAACGTCGATGCGTAAGAATGTTAAAATATTAATCGATAAATTATTATGGATATTTTTGAAAGAATTGCCAGAGATTCCGGAGGTCCTCTCGGACAGTACCGGCAGAAAGCATTCGGGTACTACATGTATCCGAAACTCGAAGGAGAGATCGGTCCGCACATGAAATTCCGCGGAAAAGACGTGCTCTGCTGGAGTCTGAACAACTACCTCGGACTCGCCAATCATCCTGAAGTCAGAAAGACCGATGCGGAAGCCGCCGCCAAATGGGGGCTTGCATATCCGATGGGCAGCCGAATGATGTCTGGACATACATCGCTGCATGAAAAATTCGAAAGGGAACTGGCCGACTTCGAGAAGAAGGAAGACGCATTCCTGTTCAATTTCGGATATCAGGGCATCATCTCCACCATAGACGCGCTGATGGACAGGCATGATATAATCGTTTATGATTCAGAGGCTCACGCCTGCCTTATCGACGGAGCACGTCTTCACATGGGCAAGAGAATGACTTACCGCCACAACGATATCGAAAGCTGCGAGGCCACGCTCAAACGTGCTTCAAAACTCTGCGAAGAGACCGGCGGAGGCATTCTCCTCATTACTGAAGGCGTCTACGGTATGACGGGAGCGCTCGGCATCCTCGACCAGATAGCCGCCCTCAAGAAGAAATACAATTTCAGAATTCTCATCGACGACGCGCATGGTTTCGGCGTGATGGGCGAGCATGGCCGCGGAACTTCCGAACATTTCGGCGTGATGGACGAGATCGACCTCTACATAGGGGCTTACGCGAAATCCATGGCGAGCATCGGCGGCTTCGTGGCAGGACCGAAAGTCATTATCGACTATCTCAGATACAATCTCCGCTCACAGATTTATGCCAAGTCTCTTCCTATGGCTTTCGTGGAAGGCGGTCTAAAGCGTCTCGAAATCATCCGCAGCGCAGAAGGCGACGAACTCAGGAAGAAACTCTTCAAGGTTACCCGTGCCCTTCAGAACGGTTTCCGCGAACTCGGCTTCGAAATAGGGCCTGCAGAGGCCTGCGTTACACCGGTTGCCATCAAGGGCGGTGTCGGCCAGGCTACCAGGATGGCCGTGGATCTGAGGGAAAACTACGGAATCTTCTGCTCTATCGTGGTATATCCGGTCATTCCTAAGGGTATGATTATCTTCAGGGTCATTCCTACGGCCGCACATTCCATGGAAGACGTGGAATACACCCTCAAGACATTTGCCGAGGTAAGGGCAAAGCTCGAAAGAGGGGAGTACGACGGAGAAGATGTCATAGATATGGCCATCCATTAATTTCTTTCAGATGAAAGGCGGATACTTCAAGGACAAAGTAATGATTATAACGGGAGCCAGCTCAGGAATTGGGTTGGCTTCTTCCAGATTGTTCGCTGGCTTCGGTGCCAGACTTGTCCTCGCTGCACGTTCGATGGACAGGCTGGAGACCCTCGCTGCGGAACTTTCATCATTGACGGAAGTCCTCTGCGTGAAAACTGACGTCTCGGTGGAAGAGGATTGCAGGCACCTGATTGAGAAGACCGTGGAACGTTTCGGCAGGATAGACATTCTGGTAAACAATGCCGGCATTTCCATGAGGGCCATGTTCCGTGACGTGAACCTTTCCGTCATAAAGACTCTTATGGACGTCAACTTCTGGGGAACGGTATACTGCACGAAATACGCCCTGCCGGAACTTCTCAAATCGAAGGGCTCGGTAGTGGGCGTCATTTCCATTGCTGGATTTTCCGGACTTCCTGGAAGGACCGGCTATTCTTCATCGAAATATGCTGTCCGCGGTTTCCTCGACACCTTGAGAATCGAGCATCTCTACGACGGGCTGCATGTCATGGTATTTGCGCCGGGATTCACTGCTTCCAATGTCAGGAATGCCGCCCTGACTGCTGACGGCTCGGCCCAGGGGAAGACGCCGCGCGATGAAGGGAAGATGATGACTGCTGAAAAAGTCGCGGAATATCTCGCCCGCGGGCTTGCCCGCAGGAAACGCGAGATGGTGCTGACACCTCTCGGACGGCTGACTGTCCTGGTGCACAAATTCCTCCCGTGGCTGACAGACAAGGTTGAATTCAGCTATATGTCCAAAGAACCGGACAGCCCTTTCCATAAGTAACCAGGTCCAATCCGAAGTGATATGAGCAAGGAATATCTGACTCCCGATCTGCTTGGAAGCGTTTATCTATACGCAGACTCATCCGTGGCAAATACGTCTTTCTGTTATGTCGTCAGCCTGACGATGGCCGTGGACCGTGAATTGCTCGGCCGGGCCGTCAGTGACCTGATGCCCAGATTCCCCCAGTTTTCCCTGAGGGTGATATCCGGAGCAGACTCCTGCAGTTACGCCCCGATGACATCTGCAGTTCCTGTTTTCCCTGTCGGAGACAGAACCAGGGTGTCTGAATCCGGCATGTTCGGCCATGACTGTCTGTTCGCCGTTTCCGTAAATCACAAGACGGTCTGTTTCGATTTCCATAAGTCCATTACAGATGAAAAGGGCGTGGTCCCGTTCATCCGTGCAGTGATTTTCCGCTACCTCCGGCTCGGAGGCTACGAGGTGGAAAATGACGGAAGCGTCATCACTGCCGACTCTGAATATCATGAGATCGAATCGGACGATGCTTTCGTGAAACTTGACGACATTCCGGCTTCGCGGCCGATATGGTATATGGATGCCAGAGCGGTGGAAATGGACAGGCCCGGCATTTCCGACGGATTCCGCGTAACCCGCATCCATCTTCCGCTTTCAAAAGTCCGGGGCGAGGCCGTCTCCTGCCTGTCCATGCCGTCTACCGTCGTATCACCGTTCTTCGCCCAGGCTTTGCTCGACCGGTTCCCGGAAAAGGATGTCCCGGGAGAATTCGTCGTCTCTCATATTCAGGTAAATCTGAGACAATATTTCCCTACAACGACCTTCCGTCCGTTTTTCGCCACGCTGCCGCTCGCTTACAACAGGAAACTGTCCGACTACCCGGTAGCCACCGTGCTGATGTCGCAGAAAAAATTCATCGAAGCCCAGCTCAGGACTGATGCTCTCGCGTACAATGTCCAGAGGAGCATCGCACAGTTCGACAGGATAATGGAAACTTCCTCTTCCGCGGGACGGATTTCGGCCGTGGAAAAATTCTTCGGAGACAGGGCTCATGAGGCGACTTTTTCCCTCTGCAACATCGGAAGTATGATCATACCGGAAACCATGCTGAAATACATAACGGAATTCTATCCGGTCGTACCGCCGGCACTCTATCCTTACGGCATCGCCACCATAAACTTCAAGGGCGATCTGGTCATCAGCGTCTCCACACCTGCAGACGATACGGAAACCTGCCGCGGCTTCGTATCACTGCTTAAGAAATATGAAATGCCGGCCTACATCGCCGAGTCGTTTATTCACAGTCAATTACGATACAAACCTGAACTCTGATGCCTAAAATCCGAATCAACCATTCCTACAAGGTTTACCTTCCCATAGCCGCCCTTTTCGTCATTCTCGTGCTGATATTCCCGAGGATGGGAAAGTTCAACTATGATTACAAAAAGGGCTCTCCGTGGATGTATGAAACCCTGATAGCCCAGTTCGATTTTCCGATTCTGAAGACCGATGCCCAGATACAGGAGGAAAAGGGGCTTCTGGGTTCGAGCGTCATCCCGTATTTCAGGTATTCCGAGGCGACGGTCCGAAACTGCGTGGACCGGGTGGAAAAGACTGATCTCGGAAAGTGCGAGAACCTTAAACCGGAAATACTCTCGGCACTTGGCCGTCTGTATGATACGGGCATCATATCCGAAGCCGGTTCCGAATACCTTCCGGAAGGCAAGTCCTTGGATGGAAACATGATTTACGTCCAGAAGGACCGCAGGGCGAGAAAAGTGCCGTCTTCAGAGGTATATACCGTTACGGAAGCCCGGGATTTCCTCCTGCTTTTCCTCACTAAAACCGATCTGGGCTGCGATGTGGACTCACTCCTGAGGAACACCGGCATATACGACATGATAGAACCCGATCTGATTTTCGACAGGCAGACTACGGATCTGGTGCATGAGGAGTCGGTAGATTACGTGTCGCCCACTTCCGGAGTAGTCAACGCCGGACAGCTCATAGTCTCAAACGGAGAAATCATAACAGCGGAAATAGAACAGCTTCTCGACTCGTACAAGGCTGAATATGAAAACAGTATCGGATACAACGGCCCAATCGTATGGCTGTGGCTCGGAAACCTGCTCATAGCTCTCGGCCTGGTCACAGTACTTTATTTCGCCCTGTATTTTACCAATTACTGGGTTTTCGATACGCCGAACAGATACATCTACCTGCTTCTGATATTCCTTCTGGCTACCGTTCTGGCTCTGACAGTGGAGAAAGTCGACCCGGCACTTCTCTATATGACGCCTTTCACACTGATAGCCCTCTATCTGGTGGCGTTTTTCAAGAAACGCGTCGTTCTGCCCGTATACACCATATCCCTGCTGCCGCTGCTGATTTTCTCTCATAACGGAGTAGAGCTTTTCGTGATGTTCCTCGTGGCGGGAGTAGTGACGATTTTCTTCGCGGAAGTCTACAACAGGGGCTGGAAACAGTTCCTGACCGCCATCATCGTCTTTTTCGTCCTGCTTTTCGTATATCTGGGTTTCCGCCTGATTGACGGCATTACCGATTTCAACGGTTACAGGACCATTCTGTACCTGTTCATCGGTTCTTTCCTGTCAGTGGCCGGCTATCCTCTCATCTACCTTTTCGAGAAACTCTTTTCTTTAGTATCCAATACGAAACTTACCGAACTTACCGATACTAACAACAGGCTGCTCCGCGATCTTGCCCACAAGGCTCCGGGGACATTCCAGCACTCCCTTCAGGTGATGAACATCGCCGATGCGGCTGCACGTTCAATCGATGCCAATGTCCTTCTGGTACGCGCGGGCGCATTGTACCATGATATAGGAAAGATGGTGAATCCCCAGTGTTTCATAGAGAACGAGACTCTCGGAGCGCATTATCATGACGGACTCTCACCGAGGGAAAGCGCCATAGAAATCATCAAGCATGTTTCCGACGGGATGGCACTGGCAGAAAAGTTCAAGCTTCCCGATATAGTGAAGGAATTCATCCTGACCCACCACGGAACTACATGCACGGCTTATTTTTACAACAAGTACATAAGCGAAGGCGGTGACAAGGCTGATGCGGACGACTTTTACTACAAGGGAAAGAAACCGACCACCAAGGAACAGATCATAGTCATGCTCTGCGATACCCTTGAGGCCGCTTCCCGTTCGCTGAAAGACTATTCCGCCAGGACAATGTCCGATCTGGTGGAACGTATAGTGAAGTCCAAGATGGCCGACGGCCAGTTCGAGGATGCCGACATTTCGCTGAAGGAACTGAATATCGTGAAGAATGTCCTGAAATCCTATCTCCAGCAGGTCTACCACGCACGCATAGCTTATCCCAAGCGCCGGTAGCGCAATGTCATCCCGTCCATTTTGAATTTCCCTCCAAAAACACTATATTTGCGCCCTTGCATTGAACAAATAAGACACAATTATGAATATCGAACAGAACAAGATCGACGATCTCAATATCGAGCTCACACTCTCGATCGCTAATGAAGACTATGCTGCCAAGAGGAAGAAAAGACTGAACGAGCACAAAAGGACAGCTGAAATCAAAGGCTTCAGAAAGGGAATGGTCCCAATGCCGTTGATAGAGAAAATCTACGGACAGTCTTGCCTCGTGGACTCTGTAAACGATGTTATAGCCGACGCACTAAACGGCTTCATAAAGGACAATGACCTGAAAGTCATCGGGGAGCCTCTCCCTGCCGAAAACCAGCCGGAAACGGACTGGACCAACGGCAACGGCTTTACGTTCAAGTTCGACGTGGCTCTGGCTCCGAAGATAGATTTCGAACTTTCGAAAGACGATGAAATACCTTATTACAATATTAAAATCTCCGACAAGGCCAAGGCTGAAATGAAGGAAAACCTTCTCAAGCAGTACGGCTCGCTCGAAGAGGGGGAAGCCGCCAAGGCGGAAGATTTCATCATCGTCGATTTCGAACAGGGCGAAACCAAGGTAGAGGGTACGTATGTGGCGCTCCGCAACGTCGACGAGGCTGTCAGACCTTCATTCGTGGGACTGAAGGCCGGCGACACTTTGGATGTGAATGTAAACGAAGCCTTTACGAACGAGACCGACCGCGCATCCCTGCTCAAGATCGACAAGGAGAAACTCTCCGAAATCGATCCGATGTATAAAATGACGGTCAGGAATGTCAAGACTTTCGTATCCGCTCCGCTCAATCAGGATACTTTCGACAAGATTTTCGGCAAGGACAGCGTCAAGTCCGAGGAAGAATTCGATGCCAGAATCGCAGAAAGGCTTGCCGCCGAATACGAGCAGGAATCATCTTTCCGCTTCAACAAGGACGCCCGGGAATATTTGGTGGCCAAGGCCAATATTTCCCTGCCGGAAAAATTCCTCAAGAGATGGATTTTCGTCGCCAATGACGGCAAATTCACCATGGAGGAAATCGAGAAGGAATTCGACCTTTTCCTGGAGGATTACCGCTGGCAGATGGTAAGGCACTACCTGATGGAGAAATACTCCGTGAAAGTAGAGGAAGCCGATCTGCTCGCCAGTGCCAAGGGATTCGCCGCATATCAGTTCGCCATGTACGGGATAAACAATGTTCCTGATGCCGAACTCGAAAACTATGCGCGCAACATCCTCGCCCAGGAGAAAGAAGGCCGCCGTGTCCTCGACCAGGTGGAAGAGACCAAGACCCTCTCCGCAGTCAAGGATGTCGTGACCCTCAAGAAACACAGTATTTCAGTGGAGAAATTCCGCGAACTCAAATAATTTCGCACACTGATGGATAAGGAGTTCGGCAAATTCGCCAGGATGCAGTGCGGAATCAGTTCCATGACTCTGCACAAGTATGAATCGGCATACGGTTCGTACATCAATCCGACTGTCATAGAGGAGAGGAAACTGAATGTGGCGTCTATGGACGTGTTCAGCCGTCTTCTGATGGACAGGATCATCTTTCTGGGTGTTCCCGTCGATGACGATGTGGCCAATATCGTACAGGCACAGCTTCTTTTCCTCACATCCACGGACAGCAAGAGCGATATTTCGATTTATCTGAATACCCCGGGAGGTTCCGTTTCCGCCGGTCTCGGCATATACGATACCATGCAGCTCATCGAGCCTGACGTGGCCACGATATGCACGGGCATGGCTGCATCCATGGGCGCGATACTGCTCTGTGCCGGAGAAAGGGGGAAACGATCCGCACTCCCGCATTCGAGAGTGATGATTCACCAGCCTCTCGGAGGCGCGAAGGGGCAGGCTTCCGACATAGAGATAGCCGCCCGTGAGATCCAGAAAGTGAAAAAGGAACTTTACACCATTCTGTCCGAACGGACCGGAAAGCCGTATGAAACGATTCAGGCCGATGCAGACAGGGATTTCTGGATGACTTCAGCCGAGGCTCTCGATTACGGTATGATAGACGAGATTCTTTCCGCCAGGAAAAAATGAGTCCGGTTCTGCAAATCCAATTTTATGGCAAAAGGACGAAATCAACAGGATTTAAGGCATTGCATATTCTGCGGCAGGAGCGAGAATGAAGTCCCGCTCCTGCTTCAGGGTATGGATGCATCCATCTGCAGCGACTGCGTAAAACTCTGTCACGAATATGTGGCGAATATCGAAAAGACTTCCGAACCGGCTCCTGAAAAGATAACCGAACTGCTGAAGCCGAAAGAGATAAAGGAATATCTCGACCAGTATGTAATCGGTCAGGACAGGGCGAAGAAACTCCTTTCCGTGGCAGTCTACAATCATTATAAAAGGATTAACAACAATCTTTCCTCTACTTCACCGGACGATCTGGAACTGGAGAAATCCAATATCCTTATGGTCGGTCCGACAGGTACCGGCAAGACTTTGATGGCCAAGACGATAGCCAGACTTCTCAAAGTGCCGTTCACCATAGTGGACGCCACGGTCCTGACAGAGGCCGGTTATGTCGGCGAAGATGTGGAAAGCATACTTTCCAGGCTGCTTCAGGAGGCGGATTACAACGTAAAGCAGGCCGAGAGAGGAATCGTGTTTATCGACGAGATAGACAAGATAGCCCGCAAGAGCGACAATCCTTCCATCACACGGGATGTCTCGGGAGAAGGTGTCCAGCAGGCTCTTCTGAAACTTCTCGAAGGCAGCGTGGTGAATGTTCCGCCCAAAGGGGGACGCAAGCATCCGGAACAGGAGTTCGTACAGGTGAATACCCAGAACATCCTCTTTATCTGCGGCGGCGCTTTCGAGGGCATAGAAAGACGGATTGCACAGCGTCTTAACACACAGGTCATCGGATACGGCGCCATTCACAGACAGCATATCGACAAGGACAACCTTCTGCAGTATGTCTCCGCCCAGGATTTGAGGGCATACGGGCTTATCCCGGAAATTATCGGCAGGCTGCCGGTGGTTACCTATCTGGACCGGCTCGACAGAACGGCATTGCTCCGTATACTTACGGAGCCGAAAAACGCCATCGTGCGCCAGTATGAGAAGATGTTCGAGATGGACGGGGTGAAACTGGTGATTCATCCGGAGGTGCTCGACCTGGTGGTGGATACTGCGATTGAAAACAAGCTGGGGGCGCGCGGACTGCGGTCTATCTGCGAAAAAATCATGACTGACGCGATGTACGAAGTTCCGGGATCGAGGAAAAAGACTTTCGATCTGACGCTCGACTACGCACGCGAGCATCTCGGCAAAGTCTCATGATCTGTTTATAAAGCACACACTTTAACCAAATTTATAATAAGATGAAAAGATTTTCAACCATCATGGCGATAGCGGCATGCCGTATTCGCCCTCTCGGCGTGCCAGGAGAAAGAAGGCACGGACCCTCTTCCTGACGGACCTTCTCCTTGGATTTAGCAATCATAAAAGCATTTGCCTGCGGAAACCTGTATTCGGGAAATTTCGTTATGAGTGGCACTACAAGCGGAAAGGCATCCTTCGGTCAGGCGTATGACTGGACAGCACGGCCTGCTTCCTTGAAGGTTACATATAAGGCCAATGTGGGAAAAATTGATTTTGTCGGCAGCAGCGATGACAGCAGTCTGACCGGGAAACTTTCACCGATGCCGAAATCCCGTTCGTTTGGTATGATACAGAGAAAAAACCGACTGAAGGCAACTATTCCGTAGTCATTTCGTGCGCCACCAGCAAGAGGGGAGACTACCTCACCGGCTGCTCTACGAATAAACTCTGGGTGGACAACTTCGCCTGGGGGTATTGACATGCAAAAAAAATGAGAATCGACACTCACGTGCAGACCCTCATACTAACCACATAATTAATAACACTAAAACTAATAACCAACGTGCTGTAAGTGTTTGGGATAACTCTTGACCAGCACGACCGATTAATTAACAAGAACCGTGCCACAATATGAAATTATGACACGGTTCTTGTTATTTTTGTGCTTTTCAGCAGATCCCTCGGCTCCGCTCGGGATGACACAGGGCACTGCGGAGAGGCGGTGGCGGCGAGCACTGTTGACCCCGTCAGGGGTTGTAGTCTGTGCGAGCGCCACCGCCTCGAAGCACCTCGGGATGACACCAGGTCGTCACTGCAGCTTGTCTCCGTTCATAGTAGCGAAGAACTCCTCATTCGATACAGTCTTTTCAAGTCTGTCCTTAAGGAACTCCATAGCTTCCACAGAATTCATATCTGCCAGGTAATTCCTCAGAATCCATATCCTGTTGCTCTGCTCCTGAGTATAAAGCAGGTCATCACGCCTCGTGCTGCTCAGAGTGACATCGACTGCAGGGAAAATGCGTTTGTTGGCCAGCCGTCTGTCGAGCTGAAGCTCCATATTGCCGGTACCCTTGAACTCTTCGTAAATCACATCATCCATTTTGGAGCCGGTATCCGTAAGAGCCGTGGCGAGAATGGTAAGCGAGCCGCCGTTTTCAATGTTTCTCGCAGCCCCGAAGAACCTTTTCGGCCTGTGAAGCGCATTGGCATCCACACCTCCGGAAAGGACCTTGCCTGAAGCAGGCTGTACGGTATTGTAGGCACGGGCAAGCCGGGTGATGGAGTCGAGGAAAATCACCACGTCGTGACCGCACTCGACCATCCTCTTGGCCTTTTCCAGAACCATATTGGCTACTTTAACATGCTTTTCGGCAGGCTCGTCGAAAGTGGAAGCCACTACTTCGGCCTTTACGCTGCGTGCCATATCTGTAACTTCCTCAGGACGTTCGTCTATCAGAAGCACTATCATATAGACTTCAGGATGATTGTCAGCGATGGCATTGGCGATGGCTTTCAGAAGCATCGTCTTACCGGTCTTAGGCTGTGCGACAATAAGACCGCGCTGCCCCTTGCCGATAGGGGTGAACATATCCACCACGCGGCAGGAAAGGTCGTTGTGTCCGTGTCCGAGAAGATTGAATTTCTCGTCAGGGAAAAGCGGTGTCAGGAAGTCGAACGGTATTCTGTCCCTGATGAATTCAGGCGTGCGGCCGTTTATGTATTTTATCCTGACGAGAGGGAAATATTTGTCGCCCTCGCGCGGCGGCTTGATTTCTCCGGTAACCGTATCTCCCGTCTTGAGTGCATTGCTTTTTATCTGGCCTACCGATACGTAGATATCATCAGGGGAATTCAGATAATTGTAGTCGGAAGAACGCAGGAATCCGTAGCCGTCGGGCATGATTTCGAGAACCCCGGTAGCTTCCACCACACCCTCGAACTCTATTTTCTGGTGATTCTGGTTTCTCTGCTGGTACTGGTATCTCTGATAGTTCTGCGCAGGGAGATTCGGTTGGACTGTCTGCACCGGCTCCGTTGCTGGTGTTTTTGCCGGAAGTGCGTTTTCCTGCCTGTCAGCATTATTCTCCTCCTTTGCAGGAGCATTTTCAGGCTGTTTCGTTTCAGCCTGCTGTGCTGTCGCAGGTTTTCTTCCGCCCCTGCGCTTCTTCACAGGCTGGCTGTCTGCAGACTGCTGTGTCGGGATGCTTTGTGCGGGCTGCTGGGACGCTGCGGCTTCCGTGTCGTTCTGTACTGTTTCCGGAACTGCGGCAGCGGCTTCCTGTGCGTCCTGCGTCTGCACCGAAGGCTTTCTTCCCGGCTTCCTGCCTTTGCGTTTCGGCGCCTCCGCATTCTGTACCGGTGCGGCGGAATTGGCCTCATCGGAGACTTTCTGCTGTGGTTTCACGGCTTTAGTCGTCTCTGCTGCCGGCTGTGCCTGTTTCCGGGGACGGCCTCTCTTCGGTTTTTCCGGTGTATTGTGAGCGTTTATCGCAGCTTCTTTGTCCAGAATCATATAGGCAATATCCTTTTTCTCCATTTTCTTGGTTACATGGATGCCCAGTTCTTTGGCAATCTCGCGGACCTGCTCAAGGTCCATTTCATTCAAATCGAAAATATTGTGCATAAAATCTAAAATATATCCATCCTAAGAATACAGGTAAAACCGAGTATGTAAAATGGGAATTTCTTCAGGAAAAAACTTGAAATTCTTCAAGAATATCTACAAAAATAGACAATATTATCGGAATTTCAAAAAAAACTAAGGGACTGCCTAAAACAGTTTCTAACAGTTTCTAATTGTCCCAGTAGCTTGTACTCTTCTTGAATCTGAGAAGGTCAGCCAAAGCAGCGGCATTTGCGGCAATCCTGAACGACCAGGACTCCCATTTTCCGTTCGGAATCCACGAGAACTGGATGTTGAAGCAATGCAGGTCATAACTTGCGCTCAGCTGCGTCGTGGTCATACGCATCTCCATCAGGTCGAAGTTCGTGGAAAGCTGCAGGGAAAGAGCCGGCGTCAGCTTCAGCGACCCGGACAGACCGAGTGTCTGGGTATGTCTCGGAGCCGCGAAAGGACTCGACCTGCTGTAGCTGTAGGAATAGTTGAAATTCACCGACCAGGGAGCATTCGGGTTCATATAGTACAGCCATCCTCCGGGAATATACTCACCCGTTATCGGGTGATAGTATATTCTCGTGTAGCTGTCGGCAGGATTGCCCCCGGCCTGTGCGCTTCCGTCATTGCCCTCAATCTTGCCCTCTCCCGAAAGGGAATAGGATACCGAGGCGCTGGCATTCTGCATCCACGGGTTCAGCCTGTTGTACCTGTCTCCGGTGACACGGTCCACTGCATACGGGTTGAAATTCATGTTGGCGCTGATGCCGACCTTGCCGAAAACGGACGTGGACATGGTTATACCGAGGTTGCTGAGATTCAGGGAATCGGCCAGCAGGTTATAGCTGGTGCTGAAATTCAGCTGGTCTATGAGCTTTATCTTCTTCTCTCCCTTTCCGGTCGTGTCCCTCAGATCCCTTACCTTGGCTTCGAGGTTGTTTCCTATGGAAAGGCTTATGTTTCCGGATTCGCCCCTTCCGGGAGGCGAGTACAGCTGCCCGGAGTAGATGTTGTAGTCTACGCTTTGTGCCACTCCGTTCTTGTCTACGTAGTTCAGTGTACGGTAACCGTTGAAATACGTGCCCTTGTCAGGACTGTAGGAAAAGGATATGGAAGGCGTGACGACATGCCGTATAGCCTGTATCTTGCGGTGCTTTCCGAAATTGAAAAGTCCGTACAGCCTCGTGCTGGCGGACAGGCTTCCGGAATAGGTATGCGTCATCCCGAAGGTGCTGAACTGTCCCTTGTCCACGTCTTCGACCGTATCCGTGTCGGGATTGTAAACTTTTTCCGTGGCCCGGAAAAACCAGTTCATTCCGTAACTGATGCTCGGCGTGAAGTTTATGTACTTGAACAGGGAGAAACTCGGCAGACCGATGTTGAAACTGTGCGTCATACCGTTCTGGAACTTGTCCAAGAAGCCAGGCTTGTTGAACTCCGAAGCCTTGAAATTCACCTTGTTCTGTATGGTGGTGCTGTAACCGAGCGAAAAGTCCTCGTAGAATTTCTTCTTGCCTACCCTGTTCTTCTGCTTGAACGGATAGAAGCGGCTTACCGAGAACGTCAGGTTCGGAAGCGTGAACGAATACGAACTGTCTATGGAGTTCTGGCTGTGCAGGGCGTTGATGGAGAGATTGAACTTTCCGTTCCAGTTTGTCGAATAGGATATGGAAGACGAAATCTGGTTCTG
>CALVBH010000031.1 GCA_944325765.1 uncultured Bacteroidales bacterium | reverse complement strand
ACGAACAGCCCCATCTGCACAACAGGCAGCGGACGCCCCTCTTTACTGTGCCCGTATTGTACAATCCCTCCTTCCTCCTCCCACTCGAAATAGTAGTTCGTCAGGTCATAGTACACGACCCCAGTGTCCCGTTGTCCCAGCTTGAGACTGCGCTTGTACACATCTGCCTGGATCTCATTGAACTCCGCGGCAAGAATGCTCAACGCCCGGTACACCTGATGGATGTCTTCCTGCGGCTGCTCGAAAAATCTCCTGGACTCTTCCAGCGACGAGAGCTTCGACCCCGGATACAACAGTCTCGTATATAAAAGCCGGGAGAGAATCCCGTTAAGGTCAAACCTGTTCCTGTGTCTCTTCTCTATCTTCTTGCAGATATAGTCCAGTCCCAACTCATAATATATCTTCTGCAGGAACAGGTATCCGCCATTATAACTCCGCTGACCCCCTTTCTCAATGAGAACTCCCGGCTTGAACTTCAGGACAACCTCCTCATTGTCCGCCTTTTCCATGGCATTCATCCCGGCCACCTTCTCTTCCGCCCACCGAATAGGGTCCTGCCCGCCGAGCTTTTCGCGCAACTCTTCTACTGTACCGAACTTCTCGACTACCTTTGATGTGCTCTTTCCGTCTTCTGTCCTGTAACTCTTGATGACATACAGGTATGTAAAGCGTCCGCTCTTTTTTTGGATAAGTCTCATATCTGCTATATCTGCCAATATATACCACAAATATAGAAATAATATTTGACAAAAAAAGACTTTCATCAAAAAGTCTTTCAATTATTTACTATTTTAATCATTCTAATTTAGTCCATGTAAAGTGTCAAACTCCCGCAACATTATTCACCAGTATCACTTTTTCTCCCCGAAGTTCGATGATTAACTCCTCTACAGAATTGAATTTGACTATATCCGACATACTTATCAGTTGAAATCTCCGGGACGCGGTCATTCTCCGGTCAGAAGCCGTTTCTTGATCTCCTTTCCGTAGCGGTAGTTGCCGAAATCCAGTGAAGGATCCAGAATCAGCCCGTCTGTCCCGAACAGGGAATTTTCAGCCTGCCGCCCGGTTTCCTCGATACGGTCCATCGTTTCCTTTGGGATAATCAGGTGGCAGGGGATTATTATAGCCACGGGATTCTGCCCGATGGCATGCGCTACGGCCCTCACCCCGGGTCTGTTCCCGCAGAGCGCGGCGAAATCCGAGTAACTCATCAGTTTCGGGCGGGGGTCCGCAGGAGCCGGATGGGTCAGGTCGAACAGGTGCCGCCATACGTTTTTCTGGAAGTCCGTGCCGAACAGCCACAGGTCTTCCCATTTTATGCTGCGGGACATCCTTGTGATTTCGTCCTCAGGCACTCTCCTGCAGACGATTTCCCTTATGGATTCGGCGGGCAGAGCCGCTATCTGCTTCGCGATTCTGGCGAAAATGCTGTAATCCAGTGAAACGGATACGATTTTGTCGTTGACAGTCGAAACTATCCAGTCCGGAGAGGTATCCATAGCTTAAGTGTTTTATGTGGTGCGTCTGATGTCGGTCCGATGAATTATTGATTGCCAGTCCGGCGGACTGGCGCAGCCGGGCGCTAAGGCTTCCCTCGGAGCAGACCGTCGAGTTCTTCCCAAGGGACGGATATCCTGATGATACCCATCGAATATGGTGCGATTTCGTATTGGTTGTAGATATATGTGACGCCGTCATTGCCGATACTGAAATTGCCGTTAGGCTCTATGGTTTTCAGAAACAGCATGGACGTGTCGGCAGGGGATTCCAGCGCCTCCGGCAGGTGTGCCGTCAGGAGTTCTGTCAGTTTCCCGACGTATCCGTCATTGAAGAAATTTTCTTCCGTGACGGCATCTCCGGTATTTCTGTCGAAGTTGTATGCAGTCTCGGCTGTCATTCCGTGCGCTCCTCCGCTGTAAGTGTAGCGGGTGGCCGTGTATGAGAGTATATTTTCATCCGCGTATGTGAAATTTCCCTGAATATGGCTTGCCCAACTCAGCGAGGAGCTTTCCAGCTCCGGAATCTCGGTCATCGGCAGGTTCTCGTTCAGGTATTCGTCTACAAGGTCGGTTTTGTACGCCTCTGCTGCAGCCTCGGGATTCATGCTCATATATTCTTCCCCGAACAGGGCTTTCGCTATCGCCGCCGATACCTTCATCTCCGCATCCCTGCCCAGTCCGGAAACCGGAAACTCGGCCGAAATATTCACGTCCAATGTGTCCGTCCGCCCTTCCGCCAAAGGGAATTTTTCGGATATCCCGATTTTCCCTGATTCGAAATCGCCGCAGCAGGAAGACAATGCCGCCACCGCCGCCACTGTCGCGAAAACTGCCAATACTTTTTTCATGACTCTGTCTTTTTGAGAATGTTTTGATCATTAAATGGCCGACTCGAAAGGTACTTTCTGCGTTACACTTGATTCGAAAATCCTTATTTACATCAGTAAACTCCGGTTTTCTCATCTGCGCAAGCCTTGAAATTCCTCCTTTTGAGTCACCCTTATCTCTCCAAAGATAGTGTTTTTTGCATCATCTTGTTCCATCGCAATATGATATTTCGATACGGATATTTATCTTTGCACGGCTCCGGAACGGACCGGATTCCGGAAAGCGATAACTGAAAAATGAGAAAACATACTTTGAATGATTGGATCATAGCGGTAAGACCCTGGTCGTTTCCCGCTTCGGCGATGCCGGTAATTGTCTCTCTCGGATATCTGTTTGCCTTATATGAAGGAACGGACTGGTTAAACGGCATCTGGGCTCTGGCGAATATCCTCCTCTTTCATGCCGCAGGGAATACATGGAGCGACTGGTTCGACTATCGTAAAGGTGTGGATGCGGAAGATACGTTCGGAGCCAGAACCCTGACATCCGGGATGTTCTCCCCGAGGGAAATCCTGACGCTTTCGCTTTCTCTGCTGACAGTGTCGGCAGTCGCAGGAATCGGGCTGTGGCTCAGGACAGGAATGCCGCTGTTATATATAGGTCTCGGCGGAATCCTCTGCGCTGTCCTTTATCCGCACCTGAAATTCAACGCATTGGGAGATCTCGTCATTTTCATCGCATTCGCGCTTTTGCCGACACTCGGGACTGTATATGCCGGTAGCGGTGTCATTGATTTCAGCGTATGGCTGCTTGCCGTGCCTGTCGGTTCCATTACTGTCGCGATACTGCACTGCAACAATCTTCGCGATATATCTACGGACAGGCGGGCCAGTATCAGCACATTCGCTATGAAAATCGGCCCGAAAGCATCCGTATGGATATATTGCATTGAAGTGCTTGCCCCGTTTCTCTGGGTTACTGTCTGTGCGTCTGCCGGATTTGTGCCCTGGTGGAGTCTTCTGTCCTGGGCGGCCTTCGTCCCAGCCCTGCAGAACGCCCGGATGTCCGTAAAATACTTCAAGGGAGGCTCCGCGTCGATTTCAGGTCTTGACGAGGCTACCGCAAAACTGCAGCTGATGTTCAGTCTGCTCCTGACGGCAGGGCTCGTCATCGCCGGAATTCTGTCATAATGTCTTTTTAATGAACAAATTGATATATTCAATTATCATCGCTGCCGCCCTCTGGTTCGTGATGTTTTCTCCGCTGACGGCGCCGCATGTGGATTTCTGGATGACAATGGCAGTTTCTTCCGTCATCCTTACCGGGCTTGTGACCGTTTTTGACAGGGGCTGGTGGAGACGGTTGAAACCGGAATTTCCGGACTTGTTTGCCGGTATCTGCATTGCAGCTGTGCTGTGGGGTGTATTCTGGGTCGGAGACAAGGTTTCTTCCTGGCTTTTCGATTTCGCCCGTGGGCAGGTGGATGCCATTTACGGCATCAGGGATGGAGCTTCCCCGTGGCTTTTGTCTGCGCTTCTGCTTTTGCTGACGGGTCCGTCGGAAGAGATTTTCTGGAGAGGATATGTGCAGCGTACCTTGTCGTCGCGTCTGGGAGCGAACGCGGGATTTGTCGTTGCGACAGCACTTTATGCATCGGTTCACGTACCATCCTGCAATTTTATGCTGGTAATGGCATCTCTTGTAGCCGGTTCCGTATGGGGAATCCTTTACCGGCTTTACCCGGAGCGATTCCCGGCGATAGCCGTTTCCCATGCCCTCTGGGATGCCGCCGTTTTTGTCTGGTTTCCGATATAGAATTTTTATGCAGATATGGCAAAATTATTCCCATTGAAACGGATGGCTCTTATCCTGAACAGGTTGAGAGGTGGCCGCAGCATTGCTCCGGAAGACTTGGTCGAATATGTTTCTTCCCGTGCCGCAATTTTGGATGAACGCATGTCGGACATCTCGTTGCGTACGATACAGCGGGACATCAAAACCATCGGCGAACTCTTTCATATCGACATAGAATGCAACTCCGCCCGGGAATACCGGATCGTTTCCCGCGGCGATATGGCCGACGATTATGAGGAACTTCTTGTAAATTTCGAGTTGCTCAGCTCCATAGATGCCGATATCACACTGCAGAAATATGTCCTTTCAGAACACCGCCGTCCGGTATTCAGTGTGAATATTCCAGACCTGCTGTATGCCATAAGGGAATGTCATCCGGTGGAATTTGATTATGTCCTGGTCCGTCACGGAGGCAAGGTCGTGCATAAAAAGTTGAAACCGCACTTCCTGAAGGAGTCGCAACAGAGATGGTATCTGATTGGTTATGATGCCGATGATATGCTCAAGTCGTTCGGGCTAGACAGAATGTCCGGTGTCGAGGTTCTTGCAGCCGAAAAATTCGTAAGGAACGATACCGTTGATGTCCCGTCCCTTTTCCGGGAAAGTTTCGGAATATGGAACGACCCTTCCGATCCGGTGGAGGAAATAGTGCTGAAGTACGATGCCTTGGATGGGGCGTTTGTGAAGACTTTGCCCCTGCATCCGACCCAGAAGATTATTTCAGACACTCCGGACGGCCTTACAGTCAGGCTCAGGCTGCGTATTACCAACGATTTCGTCATGGCTCTTCTTTCCCGCAGCCGCTCCGTCGAAGTCATCGCACCCCGGCACCTTCGCCAACGCCTTCAAGATATCTATGCCGAAGCGCTTGAGCGCAATTCCTGACAATATTTTTCCCGGACGACAGGTTTTGTCGCCCGGAGGCAATACTTTTGTGCCGATAACCGCAATACCCCGCATAAGTGTTTGTATTTGCCGGAATATTTTATAGATTTGTGTGTTGCAGGGCGCGAACCTGCAATGACATATTGACTGATGAAAGTGTTTCGGCTTTTATCCTTGAATCGGAATCTGGTAAATACCGGATTCTAATTTGCAATACAATATAAATCAATCCGGTATAAGATTATTTCTGTTTTTAAGGGACAAAATAGGAACAAAAATGTGCTTTGGGACGATTCTGTGATTTTTTGTTTTCATTCGGTTTCATTCTTTTCACTTGGTAACATCTTGGAGTATTCCA
>CALVBH010000030.1 GCA_944325765.1 uncultured Bacteroidales bacterium | reverse complement strand
TGCTAAGTTTCCTCGCAGAGAACCACCATATACAGGGCAATCATCTATGTTTCTGTGAAAATACACTTTCCAGCAGAAAGGGATAGAAGCAAGTATGTCTATTATTTGGATAGCGAGAGCAAAGGTAGAAATAAAAAACGGAATTGCAAGAGGTTCCCCGGTTGCCCAATATCGTACAACATCTAATTGAATTGTTTATACTCCTATAAATGAATCATTTAGTCTATTGAATTATTCGGCAAGAATAGTCATTTTTGCAAAAAGGAACAATGAAAATAATAATAAAATTGGGGAAAGGAGGTATTTGTGGATGAAATTAATCGGCTACAGAATTGTAGACAATAAATGGTACAAAGTTTATCAAAGATCCGGTATCGATGAAAACGGGTATTTTCTCGAAACGATAACCGTCGAATGGTAAATAACAAAACCGGCAACCGCTGTTAAGGTTGCCGGTTTTGTTTGCTAAAATATCAGTTTTTTATTCCTCATTTTCGCAAATTTCTTTAATCAAAGTATCTACGATCTGTGTTTCAACATCAGGTGTAACTCGGTCTGTCGGAATGCGTGAAGTATAACTGACAAATTGCATAATCATCTGCTCTTTAAGCGGAGTACAAAGATTTGCGATTGGCTTTAAATTACTCTTTTCATCGATCGGTATGGATATTATTTGTTGAAAATCAATCATCATATACATACCTAATTCACATTCTGTACAATCGATAAAATAATATCTGTTAATAGCCCTGTGGTGAATATAATCAGACAACTTCTCCTTAACACGAGTTTTCTGTTTTTGGGATGAACCTTCGTATCCTTTTTCGTTGATTAGCCCAAGATACTCTCTTGATGAAGAAATTATGCTGGATGCCGGGTACAAAGCTGCTACTATAAGATAAGAAGCATGGTTATGTTCAAGATCGCATCCATTTGACAATACGATTCCCGCCAAGTCCTCTTCATATCCAAAATTGACATTGCTGACAATAGAGCCTTGGGTCAATCCTTCTATATTATCCAATGGAGTAATCCAATCCATAACACTATTCTTCTATTAAGATATTCTCACCAAGGCTTCTGCCATAATAAGCTTCTTTAAATCTTTGGGATGCTGTTATCTTTTTATACTTACTTTTATAATCAACCGGCAAAACATATTGTTCAATCTGCTCATCAAATGATACTGACAAGCATTCCGTATTAGTAAGAGGTAATTCAATATTTGTCGTGAGAGTGTTTCTTGTTGACAATTCCAACAATCTATCCTCATCTCCAGCCTGCAATGATGGAGCAGAAGATAAGGCGGCTAAAACTACCATTGTCGGAAACGTATATTGACTTTTACTATTTTTCATTTTAATAACTCATTAATGACCTTGTTCACTTTCTCATTTGAATCATAATACAAATTGTTCAATTTGTTTTGTGTGGGCAGGCCTTTCATCTGGTAATTATTGTGATGATTTATAGACATGAACAAGCCATTTCTGATTCCAACCCTTGGCTCCATATCTATATTAACCAATTCATTGTCGTTTATGTCAAAAAGAAAATTCAGTTTTGATGTGCGATTTACTCTGTTACCATAATAATATTGTTGTTTGATGAAATGCCTGCACATCCAGTCACCAATGTCTTCATTTTGACATATCCCCAAACTTTCAATATCGCGATTTAATCCATAAGCAGCGAATTCATATTCCGGAATTTGTGCTCTTAATGAATTTATATACTCGAACAAATCATTCAAGGAAGTCGCCATAACAATCAGTTTCTCCGGTGTAATGCTTATTGACGGTGCCGGTAATGTTCTATGTTTTACAACAAAACCATTCGGAGAAAAACCACTGACAGTATTTCCAGGATTATGAAAAACTTCTCTACAAAATTTCGCATTCAAAGGCTGAATCATTGTCTGAGGAGTTTTAAATACACCAACGAATGATATTGTCAGTAAATTATTATTCATATAACTACAGATAAGATTATGCAAAGTTAAAAACTTTTATCATAAAACATTTGTTTGATTACATAAAACAAATGTCGCATAGCGTTGTACAAAAACTATGCTGTCGGATTATACCATATCGATGCCTTGGATGTCGAATTCCATAGTCCAGCCGAGGGAATTGGCGAGAGCGTGGGCGACGAAAGGCTGCATCGTGGTGGGAAACCTGAGCCAGAACACAGGATTGCCCTCATCGAAATCATCGCGCATCTTCTTCCTGATGGCGGTCATTGCATCGAGTGCCTTGTCCTGCCATAGCAGTTCCTCTGCCTGGTCCTGATTCTCCGGAGATGGCCGGGCTATCGTCATAGCCACGTGGAAAGAGTCTGTCTTCACGTCGATGGAGCTGATGGATGAGGTTATGGCCGAGTAGTCCACGAAAAGGTACAGACCTTTCACCTGGGAGATTCGCTGGGTGACTGCCCGGTCATCGACTCCGAAGATGAAATCCGTAATATCCGGATTCCTGCAGGTATCGGGAACTTCAAGCATCTCTTTCTGAAGCTGGGAATATTCTTGCCCGGTGTTCAGCACGAAAAGCCGCTGCACGCCCTCTCTGGAGACGAACTGCGACGAGTAAAGCAAAAGTTTCTTCAATATGGACATAGTCACTCTGATTTATCGGTGATATACAGCAGCACGCACTCTACAGGCAGATTCATCTTCTCGGCGATTTCCCCGGGCTTCAGACCGGCAGACTGCAGGGCATATATGCCGTCGATATTCATCTGCACCAGCGCCCCGAGGTAGGTAATCAGATCCAGGCTGCGGATTTCCTGGAGCGTCCCGTATCCGGACTTGGAGAGCGTGAATATGGATGATGACAAGCCCAGAGGAGAGCGGCCGCCTGATTTCGTTTCCCATGGTGTGAAGATAATCCGGAAATCCGGGACCATCTTCAGCCATTCCAGGATTCCCCGAAGGTTATAGTACACTGCCACTTTCCAGCTCCGCGGAATACGGTGTGCTTCCTTTGCAGTTACCTTTCGGGCATTACGGAAAAGCACCGGTTCTTTCCTGTACATTGTCCTGAACAGCTCGTCAAGCACATCGTCTTTCCTGGTCTTGCCGTAAAGTTCCATAAGGGAAAGAACCTCGACATACTGCTCGGCAGTAATATCACAGTCCACCACTCCGTCAGGCGTGATGCCGAAACGATATCCACGGTACCGGCGTATCTTCGGCAGCAGGTTATTCCTGAGAAGGATGTTTACGGAAACTGTCCGGCTGCCGTCATCGTTGTCACGGAACAAGAACGGGAACCTGAGCCTTTCCGTAAGCCTGAATATGTTTTCGGCGAGGATGTCGTTCTGCTTGGGGAGCAGGGCCACATCCAGCCCGATGAGAGCAGAGGATATGCTTGCTTCCAATGTCCTGAAGTCGATTTTCCCGGCTTCGAAAAGGTCGAATGCCAGGCACATCAGGACAAACTGCTTTTTATGGCCTGGGGTGAAGTCCGCCCACCGGTCAGGAACCTGATACAAGTGTCTGCCCAGACTGTATGTTATCATAGGATAGTGTAGTGTTTGTTGTTCTCTTCGTTGCTGTTCGTCTGGATGGATGACGCACCTGAAGCCACGGTCAGGATACTGTCTATCGATGCAGTCCAACTGTCCACGTCGGCCATAAGCTGGGCGTACAGCTTTTCCCGCGCCTGCATCGAGGAACCCTGCGTATATTCGTGATTGAAATCGTAGCGGATGCTCCGGGGAAGCTCCGTGACATCGAACTGCATCACGGCCTTGGCCATGACCTGGTAGCAGAGCGAGCGCTTGGCCAAATCCAGCACGGTTTCGTCCTTGCTGCCGCGTATCATCGGCAGAATCTTCATCTGCCAGACTGTCCTGATGAGATACTGTATCTTCGAGAAGAAGAACGAGCTCTTGTCTATACCGAAATAGTAGTCGAACTCTTCGGCGGACTTTATCGGAAGCAGCTGCCGTTCCTGATAGATATCCGTATCGATGAAGGAGTGTTCCTGCCCGTCACTGTCAGTCCATTTCACATCAGAGGCGTGTGCGTCGAGCCAAGCCAGAAGCCTGTCCATAGCTTTCCAGTAAGAGTCGATATGATGCTGCTTGATTTCCTCGTGCTGGTACTTGTACAGGGAATTCTCAGCCCCGTTCCGCTTCACCGTGGCGAATATGGCATATTTGTACAGGGCTCCCGTGGCCACGGCCGATTTCAGGAACTCCAGACCCTGATATAGAGGAGAATCCGCATTTTCCGTACCGCACAGGGCGATATAGACCTCCGGTGTAATCAAATCCATTATGTTCAGGGTGGTCGTCCGGATGGACGGCCCGAGCTGTTCGTATGTCGTATCCGGGAGAAGCCCGTCCGCATACCGGATGAAGTCTTCAAGTCCTGTAAAGATGTCCGCTGCTTTCATAGTTCTGCCTGATTTGTAATCCTCTTTGCCGGCGAGGTGTCTTCCTGCCGTTTCACCGTAGGTCTGTAGAACCCGAGGCGGATACCGGAACGGTATTCTTCCGGGAAGTTCTGCCTGATGGCATAGTTGATATCAGCGCAGATGATGCTCTCCGGGAGTGCCTGCTGGGTCAGGTAGACCAGGTAGTTGTAGTAGGTATCGGATCCCGACTTGCTGATGACTCCGTCGCTCGATATGTTGGAGATGGATGAATCGATGCCTTTTGCCGAAAGGAGCACCATATCGGCACGTTTGTCATACGTAATCAGGGCCTCGATATATTCCTTGTATTTCTGGGAAATCTCCTCGATTTTCCATTCCTCGATATTGCCGTCCTGGTTCACCACCGACCGCGTGGCGTATGTTTTGCCCTGGTTCTTGCCGCGTCCTGCCAGGAAATTGGTCAGGTTGGTCATCTCCGCCTGGATAAGCTCCTCCAGAAGAGTGTTCCTGTACTCTGTGCCCACCTCTATCTCCTTACCGCCGATTTTCACCTTGACATACTCGTTCGGAGACTTCCCCTCAGCCGCCAGGCGGGCGTTGATATCACACAGCTGGTGAAGTTCGGTTTCTTTCAGAGTTATCCATGCATTCGGTATGATGACGTGGTGCCGAGCCGAGAGGGCGTTCTCGAGGAAGGAGTTGATGTATTCCGGAGTTGCATTACAACCTTTTATCCATTCCTTTATTCCGGCGAAGAAGACATTAGACGCATAGATGTCCTCCCCGTAGTTCGGGTTCTTCGAATATGTGATTACGCTGTTCCTCGATAGCGGAGAGGTGTAGTCCATACGAGGGTACACCTTGTATTCCGTGGTTATCGCCCAGGACTCCCAGTTGCCGACCATCACACGGTCGAAGTCCCTGTCCTCGACATCCGTCTTCATCGATATGTCATGCGTCGTGGCCATCCTGCAGCGGAGCTCGTCCACATGCTCCAGCCCTGTCACAGGCAGGTAGCCCGGCAATCCGAGCCTGTACCCTCTCGATATGTGCCATTTGGAGAAAATCCCCTCGCTGTAATAGTATGACCGGATACATTTGTTAAGATAAGCCTCGTATGAATCCGGCAGACCGTTCTCACGCCAGCTGTCGAGCCATTCCTGTATCCTGTCGTCCTTCACATACTGTCTGGACAGTGTCCCGTCTCCGGTGGTCTGCTGTATGTACAGCTGCGGCCCGTTCCCGTACAGAATCGATACCTGCTTCTCGATGAGGGACGGGAGCAGCCTGTTCCCCTTGATGAGAGCCTTGCAGGTGTTGGGCTCCAGGTTGTCTATGCCGGCCGGCCATATAAAGTATTTGCTTATGCGTCTGGCAGACATCGCATTCAGACCCAGCTGCTGCCCGTCCCTGCTGTATATGTCCGCCGCCGAACCCGCCTGGGTTTCTCCTATCTGATAGGTGAATGCGTATCCTTCACCTGATATGTACCCGAACCTATTCATACCATATTACACGTTTTAACTTGTATCCATCCGTGGAAAATGCGATAAACCTTATGAGCACCCTGTAGCAGGCTTTCGGTTGCTGGCTGCTATCCAGGAAAAGGAAGAAGTGCTTGCCGTCGATGTCGAACTTGTCGCGGGGCAAAGGCTTGCGGCAGGTACAGTGCGCGTATGTCTTCATCTTCACCTTGCCTGCAACCGGCTTCTTCCGGCTGAAAGGGAAAAGCCCGAGGGTGAAATCGCCTCCGGTCTTGGTGACAGTCTCGGCCATAGCTATGGCGTCCGCTCCCTTTATTGTTTCCATCGCTCCTTTTCTTTTGTCCAAATATACCGCTCCGGCTGCAGCCCGGAAAGGACAGAGGGTGTCATATTTCCGGACTTTCCCCCGTTGCATTACAAGCCGAAAAACCAGCGGCCCCGGGCACATCTCCCGCACTTTTCAATAAAAAGCATCCGTTTTTTCATCAAATCGTTCAAATTCCGTCAATTATGAGATAATAAATGACACAACCCCCGCATAATCCGTTGTTTCCCCGAAATAATCCGCCCTTTTTTCTGCCCTTTAAGACACGTATTCCCCACATATTTCAGGGAATTCCCTCAAAAATCCCCTGATTTTCCCTGTTTCCTGACGGCTGCTCTGCCCTTCAATCTGCTCTTTCAGACCGAGATATTGGACATGCTTCCGCCAGCATTGTAGTGGTCCGTCATCCCCGGGAAGAATCTTGAATATTTTCCCCATACCAGATATGTCAATGCCGATGGAATCTGAGGTGTCAGCCCTGCCTGGAGGTCTATCCTGACCTTCTTCTCAGGAGTCTTGTCAAGTTCCACAGGTGTAGAGCCCGGAACCTTCTTGCAGCAATACATGGCAGAGACCAGGTTCGGGCATTCGTTCGCATCGATGCGGAGCCTCGGCACACTCCTCTCCGTTTCTGAAAGGATTCTTTTCCAGAGCCTGTAGTGTTCCCAGTAGAATATGGTCCGCTGTCCGAGACTTTTCAGCTGGACGCTCCACCCGTATCCCTCCAGCGCGGACTTCATCGCCATAGCGTCAGTTTCGTTGGCCCTCTTGTAGTTCTTCCTGTTCCCTGCCCTGTCATAATACAGGTCTACACGCCGGTTCCTTGCCGCCGGTCCGAAGAAGGCGTTGAACTGCCTGGCAAGGTCCGGAACATCCTCCGGAGGATATACGAAGAACTCTTTCATTATCCGGAGGGTATTCGCTTTCATATCTTCCTGACCGGCCACCATGGACGCGAAATTGCCCGGGTCGAAGCCTATCAGAATCTTGTCCGCCCGGTCATAGTCCTTCAGGAATCCGGCATCGATGACCACTGCCTCCTTGAGGGTCATCCTGTCGAGCGACTGATACCGGTATCCGTTCTCGTATGTATGCCTTGTCTCGTCCCAGAGGTCGAAGAAAAGGTTGTCACGGTTCCTGTCTCCTATGGAGCATATCGAGCTTAGGAATTCTGACATAGTCAGGATATCCTTCTGGGTCTTGAAGTAGTCGAAGCCGAGCACGTCCCGGTTTATGAAGGTACTGGCGCGGATATACAGTACCGCCGATTTGCGGAGCTCCGACAGCAGCGGCGACCATTTCCTGATGACAGACTCTGATATGCGGATTTTCCGGCCGCCGCGGATGTTCACCTGCGCCCGGTTGACATACAGGGCAAGGGAAAGGATATCGGTTATCAGTTCCCGGTCCATCTGGCTTTCATACTCGGTGAACCAGTTGTCTTCTCCTATGCTTACGCGACCGATATCCGATACTCCGGTGATGCCTCCGTGCAGATGGCATCTGTGCGCATCCGAACCTGCACCTA
>CALVBH010000029.1 GCA_944325765.1 uncultured Bacteroidales bacterium | reverse complement strand
GTCCTTGGCGGAATTTATGATCCGGACGGCATCGAAAATATGGGCCAGGGCCACAGGCGTATTCAGGTCATCGCACAGGGCATCGTACACTTTTTCGCAGATGGCATTGATTTCGGCAGAATCTGCGTGGAAACTTTCCGGTGCGACGGCATTGCCGCCTGCCGGGATATCCGCTCCGGCAGCTGCGGACATTGTCCTCAGATCCTTGGCGGCCTGCATTATCCTTCTGAGGCCTTTTTCGGCAGCCTGCAGGGCTTCGTTGCTGAAATCGAGAGTGCTGCGGTAGTGTGCCTGGAGGATGAAGAATCTCACGGTCATAGGAGAGTAGGCCTGTGCGAGCAGCGGATGAGTGCCCTCAAACAATTCCTGAAGCGTGATGAAGTTCCCGTATGACTTGCCCATCTTCTTTCCGTTGATGGTTATCATGTTGTTGTGCATCCAGTATTTCACTCCGCCGCAGCCGCGTGAAGCCATATTCTGGGCCAGTTCGCATTCGTGGTGAGGGAACATCAGATCCATTCCTCCACCGTGGATGTCGAATTCGCGTCCCAGATACTTCTCGCTCATAGCGGAGCATTCCAGATGCCAGCCCGGGAAACCTTCGCTCCACGGAGACGGCCACTTCATAATATGTTCAGGGGACGCCTTTTTCCACAGGGCGAAGTCAAGTGACTCGCGTTTATCGGTCTGACTGTCCAGCTCGCGCGTTCCGCTGACTACATCTTCGAGATTCCTCCCCGAAAGGATGCCATAGCGGTGGCTTTCATTGTATTTCCTTACGTCGAAATAGACGGAACCGTTGCTTATATACGCGAAACCAGCGTCTAAAATCTTCTGTACCAAAGCTATCTGCTCTATGATATGCCCGGATGCCCTGGGCTCTATGGACGGCGGGGCCACGTTCAGCATGGACATCGCCTGATGGTATCTGATAGTGTATTCCTGGGCCACTTCCATCGGCTCTATCTGCTCCAGACGAGCTTTCCTGGCTATCTTGTCTTCGCCCTCGTCCGCATCGTGCTCGAGATGACCCACGTCCGTGATATTCCGGACATAACGCACCTTGTAGCCCAAATGCCTGAACAGGCGTACAAGCACGTCATAAGTAATGCCAGGACGCGCATGACCGAGGTGTGCGTCGCCGTAGACCGTAGGACCGCAGACGTACAGTCCCGCAAACCCCGGATGTACCGGTACGAAAAGTTCCTTTTTCCTGGAAAGTGTGTTCGTTATGTATAAATCTCTCTTAATCCGACAGAAATCAGCTAATATAAAATTTCGGGCAGCGCAGGCTCTGCGCTGCAATATTAGACAAAGATACGCAATAATCGCTCACCGGCCGAAATTTTCTTCGCAAAAAGCGAATTGACTGACTGATTGGCATGTCAAACTCTAAATCAGTGCAGACATGTATGCCGGGATACAGAAAATATCTTTGTCTTTTTTGAGGTCTTTTGTGTAGATAAGATAGCGTTGCATTGTCCTTCCTGAATACTTTACGTGGAATCTGTCAAGCGACTTATGTGAATTGTATCCGGATGATTTTATTTCGACGGGGCATATCTTATTTTTCCTGGACAACAGGAAATCGATTCCATAACTGCGGACCGGACCGGCTGTACATCCTGGTTCAGAGTCAGTTTCCTTGAATGTGTAGTAGAAGAGTTCATTCCCCGCACTTTTCAGCATCTGCGCTACGGCGTTTTCATACACATAGCCCAAATCGGTTCCGAGTTTGTCAGACAGGAGCTTCCTGTATATCTCGTTTTCAGTATAGTCTTTGTCCATAAATGCCAAGGTTACGAACAGTCCGGTATCCGCAAGGAACATCTTGAAGCAGTTGAAGTCGGCATGAAGTGCAAGCCCCACATTCGGATCGTTAGCATGGTAGGCAAAGTTCACGGTCATGGAATCTGCCATATCCATCAGTAATTCGCTGATTCTCGATGCCGTGGCGTTTTCAATGACACTGCCTACCTTGTACCTCATAACATTGCGTGACAGTTCTGCAGGTATTGAGGAAAACAGTCGGGATATGCGCCCTGACGGGTCTATTTTCCGGAAGTCATCGATATACAGTTCGATAATGTTCCGCTTTATGCTGTCGACTGCCGAGAAATCATTTGATTCAAGATAAGCGTTCACGGCCTGCGGCATCCCGCCTATGAGCATATATAGGCGGAATTCTCTCATCATTTCACGGTTTACGGCATCTCCCAAAGCCTTTGAATTTTCGTATGAATATCGGATCAGTTCGTATGAACCAGTTTTCCCGACCGCCCATAGAAACTCTTCATAATCCATCGGATACATGGAAATCCGTGTTTCTTCGCTTGGTATTACTATATTTTTTACATTCTTTTTTATTGAAAGCAGAGAGCCGGTCTCGATATAATCGTACCTCCCGTCTTTTACCAAATGCTTGATTGCCTGACGGGCAACAGGATAGAGCTGTACTTCGTCAAAAATAATCACTGACCTGCGCTCATGTAAAGTTACCCCACTTAATGACTGCAATCCCAGGAAAAAGAAGTTCAGATCAGAGATATGTAGAAAAAGTTCCTTGACGGCGCCATCGGCAATCGAAAAATCGATGATTATATACGATTCATATTCCTGGCGTGCGAATGTTTCGGCTATGGTGGATTTTCCGATACGTCTTGCTCCTTTTATCAGGAGAGCAGTCTGTCCGTTGCTTTTTCGCTTCCATTCCAGCATCCGCTCATAAATCTTGCGTTTGAATATTCGGTCCTTCATATACTTGTTTGAAATTCTTTGCAATAGTAATAATTTTGTCGGGGAATGGCAAAATGTTTCAGGCATTTTTTGTCGGAAACAGCAAAATGTTTTGAATGGTTTTTGTCGGAAACAGTAAAATGTTTTAGCTGGCCGTTGATTTGCCGGCTGCGATCAAGGTTTCCTGTTTTCCGGCACACTTGACAAGAACAGCTCTTTGCGGTAAATTTGCCGTATGGACAAACTGATTTACATAGATGCAACCATGCGTGAGGAATCGCGCACGCGGATGATCGCAGAGCCTCTGGTCGGGGAACTCGCGAAAAGATACGAAATAGAACGCATAAAGCTCGATGGTGCGGACTTCCCGGCTGTCGGGAGCAAAATCCTGCATGACAGGGACAGCGGTATAGTCCCGCAGGAATATGCAGACATGGCCGGAAGAATCGCCGCAGCCGACAGGATTGTCATAGCGGCACCTTTCTGGGACATGAGTTTCCCGAGCATACTGAAAGTGTTTCTTGAGAATATGTCGCTGTTTCATATAACGTTCGACAGCGACGACACACATTGCTACGGCCTGTGCCGGTGCGAAAAAGTGCTGTATGTCACGACACGGGGTATGAACATACACACCGGAGACCCGTTGGAGCAGGCGACGCCGTACATAAAGGCCCTGAGCTGTCTGTGGGGACTCGGAGAATTGTTTGTGGTGGCAGCTGAAAATATGGATTACAGTACGCCCGAACAGATTCGGGAAAAGATTTCCGATGCTGTGACGGAGGGTCTGGAAATCTGTCACAGGTTCTGATTCCGTTTATTGCGGAGAGACAGGGATTCGAACCCTGGGAACGGTTACCCGTTCACCGCATTTCGAGTGCGGCCCGATCGACCACTCCGGCATCTCTCCAGGTACTTTTGCGCCGACAGGTTGCAAATATAGTGAGAAACGTGGAGTAAAACAAGTCCTTGCTTCCCCGGTTTATTATATGCTTGGAATTTCTGATTAATTTTTTTGTTTTATTGTTAAACAGTAGGGAGAAAATAATTGCTATGCCGTCTCGGGACAATTCACGGAAATAACGGATTGAGAATCTGGTCTGCGTCTACGTATACTGTATCGCTTCGGCGAATGTGACTTTTATTCGAAATCCATCCGTATGTGTGCGAGATTTTCTATCTTTGCAGGATTGATTCGTCGAACTGACGTTAAATATGGAATACAATGAAAGTTGCAGTCATTATGGGATCGACCAGCGACTATGAAGTGATGTCCGCTGCGATCAAGGTTCTCGAAGAATTCGGTGTGGAATACGAAAAGAAAGTCATCAGTGCCCACAGGACACCTGATTTGATGTGCGAATATGCCAAATCTGCCAGAGAGCGCGGTATAGGCGCCATCATCGCTGGAGCAGGCGGAGCCGCGCACGTAGCCGGCGTGGTGGCCGGTATGACCACTGTCCCTGTGATAGGGGTCCCTATCCAGACCAAGGCTCTCGGCGGGATGGATTCCCTCCTGTCCATCGTCCAGATGCCGGGCGGCATCCCTGTAGCCACGATGGCTATCAACGGTGCCAGGAACGCGGGCCTGTTTGCAGTGCAGATTCTGGCACTTACAGACAAGGCGTTGGAGGAAAAACTCCTGGCTTTCAGAAAAGAACAGACCAGGAAAGTTCTCGAGGCAGAAATCTAAGCAATAATCCCGTCCGTTTCCGATATGAAGAACTATCGTATTTTCGTAGAGAAATATCCTGAATTCCAGGTGGAGGCGAAAAGCCTTCTGAATGAACTGAATGAGAATCTACAGCTGTCGCTCCATAGTCTTAGGCTGCTGAATGTCTACGACCTGTTCGGGTTCACTCCCGAATTGCTCGAAAAAAGCCGGTACGGCGTTTTCGGAGAAATTGTAACCGACCGGGTGACAGATGATTGCGACCTTTCGGGAGTCAAGTATATTGCCGTGGAATACCTTCCGGGGCAGTTCGATCAGAGAGCGGCGTCGGCGGTGGAGTGTGTCAGACTCATTGAGCCGGAGGCTGATGTCAGGATAAAAAGTTCGAAACTTATCATTCTGGAGCCGGATACGGACGAGCGGACGATAGAGAAGATAAAACACTATTATATAAATGCCGTGGAATCCCGCCAGAAGGACCTCTCGCAGCTCAGCGATGCGGAACAGGCTCCTGTCATCCCTGTTCAGGTGCTCGAGGGTTTCACGATGATGCAGGAATCCGACCTTGAGCCTTACTGCAGGAAGATGGGGCTGGCGATGAATGCCGACGATTTGCGCGAGGTGGTGGGCTATTTCAAAAACGAGGGCCGCGACCCTTACGAGACCGAACTGAGGATTCTGGATACATACTGGAGCGACCACTGCCGTCACACTACTTTTACTACGGAATTGGAGGAAATAGGCGTCGAGGACTCTTTCATGAAAGAGGAAATCGACGGTACCCTGAACCTGTACCTGAAGATGCGGAAGGAACTCGGCAGGGAAAACAAGGGCCTGAATCTGATGGATATGGCCACCATAGGCGCAAAATATCTCAGGAAAAAAGGCTTGCTCGACGACATGGAGGTCAGCGAGGAAAACAACGCCTGCAGCATTTATGTGGACGTGGATGTGGACGGGAAGATCGAGAAATGGCTTCTGCAGTTCAAGAACGAGACGCATAACCATCCGACTGAAATAGAACCGTTCGGAGGAGCTGCCACCTGTCTCGGAGGAGCCATAAGAGACCCTCTTTCAGGCCGTAGCTACGTGTATCAGGCCATGCGTGTGACAGGTGCAGGAAATATCTGGCAGCCTGTGGCGGAGACCATCCCTGGCAAGCTCCCGCAGAAAGTCATCAGCCGTAAGGCGGCTCATGGCTATTCAAGTTACGGGAATCAGATAGGTCTGGCTACCACGCATGTACGCGAAATATATCATGAGGGCTATGTGGCCAAAAGGCTCGAAGTCGGGGCAGTGGTAGGAGCGGTAAAGGCTGAAAACGTGCGCAGGGAGTCACCCGTGCCGGCTGATATCGTGCTTCTGCTCGGCGGGAGGACTGGCCGTGACGGCATAGGCGGGGCTACCGGTTCTTCGAAAGAGCATACCGAAGCGTCCCTCGAAACGTGCGGAAGCGAGGTCCAGAAAGGAAACGCACCGGAAGAGAGGAAACTCCAGAGACTGTTCCGCAGGCCTGAAGTGACGAGGCTGATCAAGAAATCGAACGATTTCGGCGCCGGAGGGGTGAGTGTGGCCATCGGAGAACTGACCGACGGACTGGACATTTACTTGGACAGGGTGCCGGTGAAATACAGCGGTCTGAACTCTACTGAACTGGCTATCAGTGAGTCCCAGGAGAGAATGGCGGTGGTCATCGATGCCGCGGACAGGGCTGAATTCGAATCGTACTGCCATAGCGAGAATGTAGAGGTGACATACGTGGCGGATGTCACGGACACCAAACGTATGCGGATGTTCAACAGGGACAAGCTTATGGTGGACCTTTCACGTGCCTTTATCGACAGTGCCGGAGCGAAACATTATGCGAAAGCCCGGATAGCCGCTGTGGAAAACAGGAATCCGTTTGTCCGCGAGGTGGAGGGAAAGACCCTTAAGGAAAAGATATTCAACAATCTCCAGGATCCGAACGTCACTTCTCAGAAAGGCCTGATAGAGATGTTCGACTCTACCATAGGACGCTCTACTGTACTGATGCCGTTCGGAGGCTGTCTGCAGACTACGGAGACGCAGGTTTCCGTACAGAAACTCCCTGCGGACGGATATACGGACACGGCCAGCATCATGGCATTCGGCTACAATCCGTTCATCTCAGTCTGGAGCCCTTATCACGCGGCGGCCTATTCTGTGGTCGAGGCCTGTTCCAAAGTCGTGGCCGCAGGTGCTTCGTATGAAAGGATGCGCTTCTCGTACCAGGAATATTTCGAAAGGATGACCCACGACCCGAAATCCTGGGGAAAGCCCCTCAGCGCGTTGCTCGGTGCCCTGAAGATGCAGGTGGAACTCGGTCTCCCGTCCATAGGTGGCAAGGATTCGATGAGCGGCACGTTCGAGCACATAAACGTACCTCCTATGCTTATGGCTTTCGGTATCACGACCGTAAACGCCGCCAAGGTGATTTCGCCAGAACTGAAATGGGAGGGCAACAGGCTTTATCTCGTAAAACACCGTCCGCTGCCGAACTATATGCCTGATACCGACAGGCTTAAGGCCAATTTCAAATTCGTCGAGTCCCAGATAGCCTGCGGCAATATAGTTTCAGCCTACGCCATCGGCTTCGGAGGTCTCGCCGAGGCAATATGCAAGATGTCTTTCGGAAACGCCTTCGGCGTCAACGTCCATGTGGATGAGGACGAGCTTTTCGACTACAGTTACGGTTCCATCCTCGTCGAATCAGAAACACAGCTCGACTGGCCTGATGCCGTGTATATCGGCGAAGTGACTTCCGGAGAAGACGGAAACCTCAGCATAAACGGCGTCAGCATGTCCATTTTCGAGCTGATGTACGCCAACGGAGCCAGATTTTCCAAAATCTATCCCGATACCTGCGAGCCGTCTCACAAGAAACTCGTCCCTGCCGGACTTGAAGGAGTGAAACCTCTGAAAGTCAAGAAGTCGGAGATGAAGTACAAGGGTACTCCTGTCGAAACTCCGACAGTCTATATCCCTGTATTCCCGGGTACGAACTGCGACTACGATACTGCCAAGGCATTCCGCAAGGCAGGTGCGGAAGTCCGTATGAGCGTGTTCTGCAATCTCGGCAGCGAGGATATTTTCCGCTCCATCGAGCAGATGAAGAAGAATATTTCCGAGTGCCACATACTGGCATTGGTCGGAGGCTTTTCGGCCGGAGACGAACCTGACGGAAGCGGCAAGTTTATAGCGAATGTTTTGAATAATAGAGAAATAGCGGAAGCCATACATGCCCTTATCGACCGCGGAGGTCTGATTCTCGGTATCTGCAACGGCTTCCAGGCTCTCGTCAAGTCGGGCCTTCTTCCATACGGCAGGCTCGGCATGGTGACCAAGGATTCGCCGACGCTGTTCAGGAACGATATAAACCGTCATATCTCGCAGATGGTGACTACGAGAGTGTCCACGACCAATTCGCCGTGGCTGTCCGGTTTCTCTGTCGGCGACCTGCATACCATAGCCGTAAGTCATGGCGAGGGCAAGTTCGTGGTCAGCGAAGATATGGCCCGTGAACTTTTCGCGAACGGCCAGGTGGCTTTCCAGTATGTCGATCCGATTACCGAGGAAGTGACCATGGAATCGCCTTACAACCCTAACGGCTCTTATTATGCCATCGAAGGTATCATCAGCCGCAACGGCCAGATTCTCGGAAAGATGGGGCATACCGAGAGATATGAAAAGAATACCTTCAAGAATATAGAGGAAGAGCTCGAACAGCCGCTCTTCTCCAATGCCGTAAACTATTTCAGGGGGAAATGACTGGCAGAGGCTTGAATGAAGAATGCGGGGTATTCGGTGTCTGGGGCGTCCCGGATGCCGCAAGTCTCGTATATTACGGGCTTCATTCCCTTCAGCACCGCGGACAGGAAGGCTGCGGTATAGTCGCTGCAGACTCTGACGGGAATATGAAGCGCATCAAGGGCGAAGGTCTCGTGACTGAAGTCTTCGACGAGGACAGGCTGGCGGCCCTTCCGGGCAATATGGCCATAGGCCATGTGCGGTATTCGACTACGGGAGGCGGCGGCATCGAAAATGTCCAGCCTTTCCTTTTCAGACATCATACAGGGGATTTCGCATTGGCACACAACGGGAATCTCGTGAATTACAATATTCTGAGACGGGATTTGGAAGACAGGGGAAGCCTTTTCCAGTCGTCTTCGGACAGCGAGGTCATAGCGCATCTGATAAAGAAGGACAGCACGGAGGCTCACAGGCCGAGAATCTATGCCATAGAAAATGCCCTGAATGCTGTCGAAGGGGCTTTCGCCCTGCTGATTATGACTTCCAAAAGGATTTACGCCTGTCGCGACAAGTACGGTCTGAGGCCTCTTTCCATAGGCAGACTCGGTGACGGCTATGTGGTGAGCAGCGAGACCTGTGCCTTCGAAGTGGTCGGGGCGGAATTCCTGTGCGATCTGGAGCCGGGGGAAATCGTGACCATAGACCATCACGGACTGCGCAGGAGAAAGTATACTGAACATTGCAGCCACCATATCTGCGCTATGGAGTATATCTATTTTTCGAGGCCTGACAGTGACATAGACGGCAGGAACGTGCATGGTTTCCGGAAGGAATCCGGGAGGCTGCTGTATGAAGAGGCTCCGGCGGATGCTGATATAGTGGTGGGAGTCCCGGATTCGAGCCTCAGCGCTGCCATGGGCTACAGCGAGGCTGGCGGTATCCCGTATGAAATGGGGCTTGTGAAAAACAAATACATAGGCCGCACCTTTATCCAGCCTTCTCAGGCTATGCGGGAAAAAGGAGTGAGGATGAAGCTTTCGCCGGTGAAGACGATAGTAAAGGATAAACGGGTGGTGCTGGTTGACGATTCGATAGTGCGCGGTACGACTTCCCGGCGTATAGTGCGGATGCTTCGCGAAGCCGGAGCTACGGAAGTGCACCTGAGGATAGCGAGTCCGCCCATCAAGATGCCGTGTTTTTACGGGGTGGATATCTCGACGTATGACGAACTGATATGTGCCCGCAAGTCCTTGGAGGAAGTCAGATGCAGTCTGGAAGCGGATTCCCTGGCATTCCTTTCGGAAGAAGCGCTTTTCAGGGCCGGCCATCGCAGCGAGATGTGTCTGGCCTGTTTCAACGGACGTTATCCTACGAATTTGTACCAGAACATAGAAGATGCTAACAAGGACGGTAAATTCTGATATTCGGGCGTTATGACAGTGTTGGGAATAGATGTAGGCGGCAGTACCACGAAAATCGCAGGGGTGGAGGACGGCAGGATCCGTTCTGCGCAGACCATTGTGGCGGCAGACCCTGTGACCTCTCTCTTCGGGGCCTTGGGCAAGTATATCTATGATTCGGATATAAGGCTGGCCGATATTTCCTGCATCATGCTGACAGGGGTTGGAAGCGCATACGTGGACGGCGACCTGTACGGGATACCGACACGCAAGGTGGAAGAGTTTACGGCGAATGCCATAGGGGCAAGCTATGACAGCGGGTTAGACAGGATGGTGGTAGTGAGTATGGGCACCGGGACATCGTTCATCAGCGTGGATCACGGAAAATTCACCCATCTTGGAGGCCTGGGGGTCGGTGGAGGTACGCTGCAGGGCCTGTCGAAGATTATTTTCAAGACCTCTGATCTCGAAAAGGTCATTTCCATGGCTATGTCGGGGAATGTCTCGTCAGTAGATCTTCAGATCGGGGATATCTGCAGGACGGAGCTGCCCGGACTCCCGCTGGATGCGACGGCTTCCAATTTCGGCAAGGCAGATACCGCGGCGCCTGACGCGGATGTGGCGGCCGGAATCGTGAATATGATATTGCAGACGGTCGGAAGTGCGGCCAATTTCATATCTTCGGGAACGGGAATCAAGGATTTCATTCTGATAGGAAATCTGTCGATGCTCCCGCAGTGCAGGACGGTATTTGACAGGATAGGAAGGCTGTACGGACTCGATTTCCATATTCCGGAGCACACACTCTACAGGACAGCGCTCGGTGCCGCCCTGAGTGCGGCGCAGTGAACCTGTTTTTGAAAAATATTAAGAACGGTATATATTATGGCAGTAAGTTACGAAAAAGCAGGCGTCAACCTTGAAGCAGGATATGAGGTTGTCCGCAGAATCAAAAGTCATGTCGCTTCCACATCACGCCCTGGCGTGATGGGCAATATCGGCTCGTTCGGGGGGATGTTCGATCTCTCGGCCCTCAATGTAAAGGAGCCGGTGCTGGTCAGCGGAACCGACGGGGTAGGAACCAAGCTGAAACTCGCTTTCGAGATGGACAAGCATGATACGATAGGTATCGATGCCGTGGCCATGTGCGTAAACGACGTGCTTGCCCAGGGAGCAGAGCCGCTGTTCTTCCTCGATTACATCGCGGTGGGCCACAATGAACCTGCCAAAATCGAGGCAATAGTTTCCGGAGTGGCGGAAGGCTGCCGTCAGGCAGGTTGCGCGTTGGTCGGAGGCGAGACTGCGGAGATGCCGGGCATGTACGCGGACGGAGAATACGACATTGCCGGTTATACGACCGGCGTAGTGGAAAAATCGAAACTGATCGACGGTTCGAAGGTAAAGGCCGGCGACGTATTGGTAGGCATAGCTTCTTCCGGAGTGCATTCCAACGGTTTCAGTCTCGTGCGCAAGATATTTTCAGATGCCGGACTTGACCTCAAGGCATCGTATCCGGAACTTGGCGGAAAGGTACTGGGAGAAGTTGCGCTGACTCCTACGAAAATCTATGTGAAGCAGGTTCTGGACGTGATAAGGAACTGCGATGTGCACGGAGTGGCCCATATTACCGGAGGCGGTTTCGATGAAAATATCCCTCGCATTCTGCATGAAGGCCAGGGTATTGAAATCAATGAAGGCACCTGGGAGATTCTCCCGATTTTCGGCCTGTTGGAGAAATACGGAAAGGTGGGCCATCGCGAAATGTTCAACATTTTCAATATGGGTGTCGGTATGGTGCTGGCTCTGGATGCTTCAGAGGCTTCCAAAGCGATTTCCATCCTCGAATCCCACGGCGAGAAGGCTTCGGTTATCGGTCGGATTACGGACGTTCCGGGGGTCAGTATTATTATGAAATGAATTTGGGCGGCGCAAAGTCATTTGTCTTTCCGCAGTGCCCTTTGCGAGGGATTTGTTATGTAAATTGTTGAATTAAAATCAAATATAATGAAAAGAGCGTTATTTTCAGTGAGCGACAAGACCGGAGTGGTCGATTTCGCGAAACAGCTCGTTTCCCTCGGCTGGGAAATCATCGCCACCGGGGGAACCATGAAGCTTCTGCAGGAAGCCGGGTTGAAAATCATCAATATCAGCGAAATAACCGGATTCCCGGAGATCTGCGACGGCAGGGTCAAGACCCTTCATCCGAAAGTCCATGGAGCCCTGCTCGGCAGGCGCGACCTGGAAAGCCACCGTCAGCAGCTGAAGGAGAACGGTATAGAATATATCGACATGGTGTGCGTGAACCTCTATCCGTTCAAGCAGACAATTTCGAAGCCGGACGTGACCATGGATGACGCCATCGAGAACATCGATATCGGAGGCCCTTCCATGCTCCGCAGCGCTGCCAAGAACTGGAAATCGGTGACTGTAGTGTGCGATCCTGCCGACTATGCCACTGTCATCGATGAGGTCAGGGCTGACGGTGATACGACTCCTGAGACCAGACTGAAGCTTTCGGCAAAGGCCTATACCCACACTGCGGAATATGATATGATGATAGCTGCATACATGCGCAAACAGGCCGGGCTGAATGAGAAACTCTTCCTCGAATACGACCTCAAACAGGGCTTGCGCTATGGTGAAAACCCTCATCAGGAGGCGAAATTCTACGCTTCTCTCGAAAAGGTCCCTTATTCTTTGGCAACGGCAGAGCAGCTGAACGGCAAGGAACTTTCCTACAACAATATTCAGGATGCCAATGCCGCCTTGAACATCGTCCGTGAGTTCGACGAGCCGTTCTGCGTCGGACTCAAGCATATGAACCCTTGCGGGGCCGCTGTCGGACGCGATGTGGTCGATGCCTGGAAAAAGACTTTCGAAGCCGACAAGGTCAGCATCTTCGGCGGTATCGTGGCGACCAACCGGGAAATAAACAAGGAGGCTGCAGAGCTTATGAAGCCTGTATTCCTCGAAATCATCATGGCTCCGTCCTTCTCTGCCGAGGCTCTCGAAGTGCTCTGCACCAAGAAAAACCTGCGTCTGCTAAAAGTCGATATGACCAGGGACAACACTCCTCGTATGCAGTATGTCAGTGTCAACGGCGGACTTCTCGCCCAAAATCAGGATATCAATACCGTCGAGGTAACACCTGAAATGTGCGTGACGGAAACTAAGCCTTGCGCAAATATGCTCTCCGATCTCAATTTCGCCTGGCGTATAGTGAAGCATATCAAGTCTAACGCTATCGTAGTCGTGAAAGACGGAGTGACCATGGGAGTCGGTGCCGGCCAGATGAACCGTATCGGTTCTGCCGAGATAGCCTTGAAGCAGGCTGAAGCGACCTGCCGGGAACGCGGAATCGACGTGAAGACCATAGGTCTCGTAATGGGTTCCGACGCTTTCTTCCCGTTCGACGACTGCGTGACTTTGGCGGCCGAATACGGCGTCAAGGCTATCGCTCAGCCTGGCGGCAGCATCCGCGACAATGATTCCATCGCCAAGGCGAATGAGAATCATATTGCGATGTTATTCACTGGTATGCGTCACTTCAAACACTGATTTTGGCAGAAACGGGGCAGATGCGGCGTTGCGGCGGGATTCCGGCTCGGTCATTTACGGGAGTAAACTCCCTTCGCCGTCACCCTTGCTGCCTTGCATCTGCCCCGTTTCTGCCAAAATCACGAGGCAATTTGCCCCGCCTTGCGTGGTGAATGAGATGCCTGCTCATCTGCACCTTGCGTTAATTTAATGGTGGCTCGAATGGAATTTCGGGTCACCATTTTTGTTAACTATCCGATTAATTGAAGAATTTTATCTAAAGCCACCTCTTTGTGTCATGTCGAGCGTAGTCGAGACATCTGCAGCGGAACAAAGTTTTCATCTCAAAAACAGGAAGTAAAATACCTCAAAAACAGGAAGCGAAATGCCTCAAAAACAGGAAATGTCTTATGTAAATCTTTTATAATCAACAAATAAATGAATTATTACATCTCGTCGAGAGTATAGCAGACCTGTTCGATTTCGTAGCCGGTGAGGATTTTCGTTCTGAGGGTTTCGACTTTGCGGTTGAAATCCTCGGGTTTGAAATTTTTCCGTTGTCTTTTCACTTCAGCGACCACTGCTTTCTGCGCTTCGGCATAAACTGCGACGATGTCCACCTCGCAAGGGTCGCTTTGTCTGGACTGCCACCACGAACCTATCCGGCTGAATTTCCGGCTTTCAATCAGTTTCCTGGTGAAATACATTTCAAGAGTCAGACCCGAATAAGTCGGATAATCATCTTTGATAATATCGCCTAACCGTTCGAAATTTTCGACTTCTATAAGATAGTGATATTTTATGAAGTACCGGAACCAGAAGCGCAGGAACAGATCCGATATTTCGAAACGTACTGTCTGTGTCCCGGCCTTGGCAAATATCGGGCGTTTGCGGCTAATCAGTTCATAGTCTTCTTCCAGTCGTTTCAAATGGCCGTTGATGGAAGTGTTGCCCATCAGTCCTGAAAGTTTCTGCAAAGTGTTGTCTCCCCCTGCAATAGCGGAAAGAATCGCGAAATAGTTGCCGTATTTTCTTCCGAACTCCTGAATCAGCAGGCTCTTGCCTTCGTTCTGAAACATTGAATTAGGTCGCATCATCCAGTCTACCATGGATATCATATCCGTACAGCCATTGTCCATAAATGATTCGATATATTTGGGAATCCCTCCGGTAAAAGTGAAAAGGGCAAGCAGATCGTCATTCGTATAGTCAGGCTTGTAGTCGTGGAGTATCTGTTTCAGAACACCGGTATCGAACGGTTTCAATCTGATAGTACTGTCACATCTGCCGTACAACGGTTCCTTGTAATTCATGAAAATGCGATGCATCAGGCTGTACACTGAGCCGCTTGCTATGAAATTCACGTGCGTGGAATCTTTGTATCTGTCCCATATATCCTGTATCTGGCTGTATACCGCAGGATTTATATAGAAAAATTCCTGAAATTCATCAATCACAAGATTGTAGGCGAGATTACGCCCGATCTCCATAAGTGTTTCGAAAAGGCCGGCAAAAGATGTGATTTCAGGGGAAATATATACTCCAAGTGCTTCGGAGGCGCTTCGGGCACATTCGTTGCACAGCAGGGCTTCATTGCTGCGGTCAATAAACAGGTAGGCCGTAGGCGTTCCCTCGCAACTTTTCAATATCAGTTTTGTTTTTCCTATTCTTCTGCGTCCTGTCACAACAGTCATTTGCGAATGGTTTTCAAAAGCTGTTTTCCGCGTTTGACCAAGCCATTCCAATTCTTCTGTACGGTCATAGAATTTCATAATGCATTCTTTTTACACGACCGTAATTTCTACGGCGGTGACTTTTGTTGCAAATATAATCCATCTACATAAATTTACCAAAAGTTACCACCGTAATTTCTACGGCGGTAACTTTTCTATTTATAGAGACTGAGAACCGTCCGGTTCCATTGTCTTTTGTTAAACTTTCTTTATCAGCAAAATTTATTACTTTTGTGATGCAAATCTTGCGGCAGTGAACCATTCTGCAAAGCTAAGGTTTGCTGAGGAAGAACGACCCGAAAGGGTTTCCTGAATATTGTAGATTCTTGTTTTTATGCAGAAAATAGATAATCTCCGTACGGTCTTGGATGGAGACCAGGAAAAAGCAAAAGTATTGGTGGTCGGCGGAGGCGGACGCTGCCACGCTATAGTTGACGCATTGTCCCGTTCCCCGAAAGTGGGGAAAATCTATTGCGCCCCCGGCAATGCCGGTATTGCCGCGCAGGCGGAATGCGTGCCGTTGAAGGATACTCAGGTGGAGGAGTTGAAAGAGTTCGCTCTCCGCGAAAATATTGACCTGACGGTCGTAGGACCGGAAGTGTCGCTCGCCGCAGGTATAGTCGATGTGTTCCGGACGGATGGACTGAGGATTTTCGGTCCGACGAAAGCGGCTGCCGTCATCGAGTCGAGCAAGGACTTCGCCAAGCAGCTTATGGAGAAATACCATGTCCCGACCGCCGCTTTCAGGACATTCGAGGATTATGGCCGGGCTCTTGACTATGTGCGGGAGGGAAAATTTCCCGTAGTCCTGAAATATGACGGGCTGGCGGCAGGAAAAGGTGTGATAATAGCCGAGAATATGGCTCAGGCTCAGGAGGCTCTGAAGGACATGCTTCTGGATGCCAGGTTCGGAAAGGGCAGGGTAGTGGTGGAAGAGTTCCTGGCAGGGCCGGAATTTTCGTTCATGTGTTTCGTGGACGGGGAAAAGGTATGGCCGATGACGGTTTCCCAGGACCACAAGCGGGCTTTCGAGGGTGACAAGGGACCGAATACCGGCGGTATGGGTGCCTATTCTCCTGTGCCGCTCATCACGGATGAAGACATCGAATATTCTCTTGAAAATATCATGAAGCCCGTAGCCGCCGGGATGGTGGCGGAAGGCCGGCCTTTCAAGGGCGTGCTTTACGGAGGCCTGATGAAAACACCGGACGGGATAAAGGTCATAGAGTTCAACTGCCGTTTCGGAGACCCGGAAACGGAGGTGGTCCTGCCTCGTCTCGAATCCGATATCTACGATATTTTCTCTGCCGTGGCGGACGGGACTCCTATGCCGGAACTGAAATGGTCGCCGAAGTCCACTCTCGGTTTCGTCCTGGCATCGAACGGCTACCCGGGTTCATACGAAAAAGGATATGCCATATCGGGTCTGGACGAAGCTCTGGCTCTTGGCGACATACGCATATACCACATGGGTACTGCGGCAGGCAATGACGGATATGCCACTGCCGGCGGTCGTGTCCTGATGGTAGTCGGTTTCGGAGATGATTTGAAGGCTGCGCAGGCTCATGCCCTGAAGGCAGTCGGATGCATAAAATGCGACAATCTTTTTTATCGCCGGGACATCGGCTGGAGGGTATTGAAATGATAATAAGCGGAAAAGAACTTTCGGCGAAGCTGAAAGCCGAAATGGCTGCGCAGGTGGCCGGATTCCCGGAGAAATACGGCCGGGTGCCTCATTTGACGGTGATTCTGGTGGGTGACGACCCTGCCAGCGTCTCCTACGTGACAGGCAAGGCAAAGGCTTCTGAAGTCATCGGCATCAAAAACACTACCATAAGAAAACCTGCGACCATAGCGGAAGACGAACTCCTGGCTCTCATCAGACAGTTGAATGCGGATGATACGGTAGACGGAATACTGGTCCAGCTTCCTCTGCCGAAGCATATTTCGGAAGCCAGAGTCATAGAGACCATAGACAAGTCGAAGGATGTGGACGGTTTTCACCCGCTGAATGTGGCCGCGCTTTGGCAGAAGCAGCCATGCACTCTGCCATGTACGCCCAAAGGCATCATCAAGATGCTTAAGGCGGCCGGAGTGGAGATTTCAGGCAAACGTGCAGTAGTGATAGGCCGCAGCAACATAGTCGGACTGCCGGTCGCAAAACTGCTTCTTGACGAGAATGCCACTGTCACCATCGCACACAGCAGGACAAAAGATCTGCCTGCCCTTACCCGACAGGCGGAAATACTCGTAGTGGCCATAGGACGTCCGCGCTTCGTGACTGCCGATATGGTTTCCGAAGGTACGGTAGTCATCGATGTCGGTGTGAACAGAGACCCGGAGACAGGAAAACTCTGCGGAGACGTGGATTTCGCCGCCATAGAGCCGAAGGCGTCAGTCATCACCCCTGTGCCCGGAGGCGTCGGACCGATGACTATCTGCTGTTTGATGGAGAATACGATAGAATGTTTCCTGAATTCGGTCCGGGATAAGAATCTCTGAAAAATCCGAAACTGGTTCCAAATAAATGTAAAAGCGCTTTTCCTTCGGAAAATCAATGCGCAAGAAGAGGGGCTACCGAGTCTCTGAGAATCATTTCAGGGGACAATTCTATCTGTGACTTTACTTCCCTGTGGCTCGAGATGCTTTCATAGAGCAGTTTGACCGCCATTTTTCCCATTTCGTCGACCATCTGTCCGACACGCGTTATGGCCGGTTCCAGAAAATCGAGATACAGGTAATTGTCGAATGATATCAGGGAAATGTCGTCGGGGATGCGCAGCCGCGCTTCCCTGACGGCCTTGATCACTCCCATCCCTATGTTGTTGCTCAGGGCAAAAATGGCCGTGGGCCGTTGCTCCCTGTTCAGCAGCAGTTTCGTTTCCAAATAGCCGTTCTGGACGGAAAACTCGTTTCCCACCACTACGGCCCTGTCTTCCATTCCGTTTTCCTTGAGCACGCTCAGATAGCCTTCTACCCTTTTCC
>CALVBH010000028.1 GCA_944325765.1 uncultured Bacteroidales bacterium | reverse complement strand
TGGTGGCGGAGGATATAGTGGCCGAAAGTTTCACCAATTTCTGGGACAGCAGAAGCAGGATAGATATCCGGACCATACCTGAGGCCTATATCCTGCATATGGTCAAGAACCGGTGTCTGAGCTATCTTAGGGACAGGGCCAACCGGATGCGTATCCTGCAGCAGATGCATAACGATTCATACAAGGCGATAATGGCGGAAATCGGAGTCCTCGGCAAAGACGAGACCGGGCTGATATTCCAGTCCGATATCGCCGCCATATTCCAGAGACTGCTTGCCACCGTGCCGGAATCCACCAGGGACATTTTCCTGGCGAGCCGTTTCGACAATCTGACATACAACGAAATTGCCGAAAAATACGGAGTCAGTCCGCGTAAAGTGAAAAGGGAGATACAGCACGTGCTTGGAATTATGCGTATCTCCCTGAAAGATTATCTGCCGATAGCGGCCGTATTGCTGTCACTTATGGCCGGCGGAGCAAAATAGGATGCCGGCATAAAACAGAAAATCCCGAAGTCGCAGGACTTCAGGATTTTGTTTCGTTTTGCCCTTTCGGGTGTGGGAGCAGAGGGAGTCGAACCCCCGACCCTCTGCTTGTAAGGCAGACGCTCTGAACCAACTGAGCTATGCTCCCGATACTCGTTTCTTTTTTGCGATTACTGCGTCAGACTTCACATTCTCCCTCCTCACAACCGGAAGGTTGCTGCGTCGGTCGGCGTTCGTCTTCCTTGTTCTCACAAAAAATAAACTTCGTCTAATATTCGTCTTTTTTGCGATTACTGCGTCAGACTTCACAAAAAATAAAATTCGTCTTGGATTTAAAAGAACTCCCCGTCTCAAACGGGATTGCAAAGATAGGCAACATTTCCTTTCCTGCAAATTTTTTTCTGCTTTTCTACAGTTTTTCTATAGTTTCTATGTTTTTTCTGTGATGAGACCCCGAACTACGCCAGGGAAGACCGGCTGCGGAGCAAGATTTCGCAGTCTGCAGGCGCCTTTATATTCTCATCGAGGGTCACCGACCCTATCGAATCGGCCACAATCCTCCCGGAAGCCGGATTCTTTATGTTCGTGATACCGCCGCGGATGTCCGCATTCAGGGTGGAATACTCGAATGCACGGTCGCAGGCCGGATCGAAAGTACAGTTTTCGAGTACGAGATTGTGTGCATAACACAGCGGCTGTTCACCGGATATGTGACAGTTCACAAGACGCAGGTTCCTGGAATGCCAGCCAAGATACTCTCCGTTCAGTTCGGAATCGTATATGGTCACATTCTCCACTTCCCAGAAAGCATCCTTGGTGGTAATCCTCGCATTGTGGATTTCGGCGTTCTTCACATACTGGAACACATACTTGCTGTCACTGTCCAGACCGTCCACATAAATATCCCTGCTCAACATAAACGGGTATGTACCGCCGCGCAGCACGAGATTCCGGACATTGATACGATCGCATTTCCAGAAAACTTCATCCGCATCATTCATCACGACATTCTCAATATCAATGTCGGTCATTTCCCGGAACATCTTGGGCGCATCGATTACAGTATCGTTCATTTTCAAGTGATCCGAATACCAAAGGGCCGAACGTCCGCCGACATCGAAATAGCAGCGGCTGATGGTAAAGCCATGCACATGCCAGAAAGGATAGTTCCCTTCGAAACGGCAGTCTGTCGCGACGATGTTGCTGCACTCCTTTATCGCAGATTCGCCTTCGCGTATGACAACATTCTGAAGGTGAAGATTATGAGAGGCAAACAACGGCCTCTCTCCGCCGAATTCCTTATCTTTTATGATTTCCATTGCAAAACCGTTTTTTCAAGCGGCAAAGATATAAACAAAATTCTCATTGCGTGTAGACATTTTACCGTTGTTGCTACCATAGTTACTGATTGGAAACATTGCGGCGTCAGCCGTAGTCGGGGAAACGTATACTGCGGCGGCAACGGCTAATTCTGTTTCCGGTAGGTTATGACAGCGGCCACATTGATCACGACGGCGAAAACCGAAAGCATTATGAAATCGAACGTCAGATCCGAAAAATGGCTTCCTTTCAGGCACACGGATCTCAGGATATCCACGAAATACCGCGTCGGCAGGATGGCCGAGACATACTGGGACCAGGTTTCCATCGAGCTGACCGGCGTAAAGATCCCGCTCATCAGCATAAAGATCAGGACAAAAAAGAGCATCAGGAAAACGGACTGGAGGAGCGTGTCGGAATAGTTTGAAATCATCAGTCCGAATCCGCTCATAAACACCAGGAAAATCATCGCGCTGACATAGATTTCGAGCAGACCTCCATTGGAAGCCAGTCCGTAGACAAAATGCGCTATCAGTATCGATACCGTGAATGCGAAAATTCCCAGGATGCCGTAAAATATCACTTTCGAGAGGATGAAATCCCTTTTCCTGACCGGCGAGACGTTAATCTGCTCTATCGTCCCGTTTTCCTTCTCGGTGACAATGCTCAACGCAGGGAAAAAGCCGCCTATCAGTATTATAACCACGATCATCAGGGCAGGAACCATAAAAAGCTTGTACTCCAGGTGCGGGTTGTACCTGTACTGCGGGACTATCTTCAGCGGCACGGCGCCGTCTTCGCCCCTGAGCCCGGCCGAAAAATCCGAAACTATCGAGGAAAGATAACCGCCGCCTATGGAGCCCTTCGTACTGTTCACGGCATTCGCCGCAATATAGATTTCCACTTCCTCCCCTCTTACGACAGCCTTTTCCATCCCGCGGGGGATTTCAAGGACAATATCGGCGTTGCCTTTCCCGAGCTGGTCCATCGCGGAACGGTAAGTATCCTCATACGAGGAAAAGACAAAGTAACCCGAGCGGGAAATCCTGTCAATAAGCTCCATAGACATTCCCGACCGGTCTCTGTCCACAATCGAAATCCTTACGTCCCTGACCTCCATATTCGCTGCCAGAGGCACAAGCAGCATCAGAAGCACCGGCAGCAGGATAAGCACTACGGGCATAAACGGATTCCGGACAAACTGTCTGGTTTCCTTCAAAAGCAAATATCCAAGTGATGACGATGACATATAAATCCTTTAAAAATATAACAGGAACATCAGTCGAGACGATCCTTGAACTTGATTACCGCGGCAGAGAAAAACGCCACTGCCATACCTGTAATTATAAGTATTTCCTTGGTCACATATCTTACAGGCACACCCTCTATCATAATTTTTCTCACTGCCTCTATGAACCATTTGGCCGGAATCAACTGTGCCAGCCACTGGAGCGGGACAGGCATACTTTCTATGGGATAAAGCATACCGCTGAACATCATAACAGGCACTATGAAAATCATACCGCATATCAGAGTGGCGATAATCTGGGTTTTAACCAACGACGAAACCAGCATCCCGATTCCGAGAGACAGGATAATGTATATCATCGAGACCAGAATCATCCAGAAGAAACTGCCGGCTACCGGCACCTTCAGCACGAATATCGTCAGCAGGAGGATGTTGATCAAGACTACGCAGGATATCACGAAATACGGTATCATCTTGGCCACCACGATGTTGACCGGTCTTACAGGAGAGACGAGAAGGACTTCCATACTGCCTGTCTCCTTTTCCCTGACGATGGACACGGAGGTCATCAGGGCGCAGATCAGCATCAGGATGAGCCCCATAATCCCCGGCACGAAATTGTACGAGCTCTTCAGCTGCGGGTTGTACAGCATCCTGAGTTCGGGAACAAGGGAGCCGGAGGCAGGCTGCGTGCCGGGCAGCATCATAGCTTCCATATCCTCCCTGAAATAGTCGGAAATGATCCTGCTGAGGTACATTACCTCCATAGAGGCGTTGTTCGGATTCGTGGCATCAACTTCTATGGAGACGCAGGCTCCTCCCGGTTTGTACAGGCTGCCTGCGAAGTCTTTTCCGAAAACCAGGGCGGCATCTATCTCACCGCGCCGCATTGCCTCGTCGAGAGCTGCTTCCGAGCGGTATGCGCCTATGTACGTAAAGTATTCGCTCCTGTCTATCCTGTCCATAAGCCGGGTGATGGCTATATGGTCTTCTACCGTAAACAGGCCTACGTCCACATTCCGTATTTCGGTGGATATGGCGAAGCCGAAAAGTACAATCAGCGCCGTAGGCAAACCTATAAGCACCAACAGTGTCCGCCTGTCCCTGAATATGTGCAGGAATTCTTTCCTGACGAATGCGAAAAATTCTTTCATAATAACGTCGGTCCGACGGATTGTTGTTGCTCTGCTCCGGGGGTTCCGTCGGACCGTCGTTATGGATTTCTGCGAAATCCTACTTCTTCCTAATCCCCAGTCGCTTTGCGACAGCCCCTTACTAAGGGGCGTCACCCCTTTTCCTTTCCCCTCTCCGGGGAACCTGTCGCAGTACTTCGCTCTGCTCCCTAACGATACCCGACGGATTGTTGTTGCTCTGCTCCGGGGGTTCCGTCGGATTCATACTGCTATTCGGTTCTTTTGGCCCCGCGGGCCAGGATATCGAAAATCTCCGCTACGGAAGAGACACCGTATTCTTTCTTGAGGGCGGACGGACTGTCAAGAGCCTCGATCCTCCCGTCCACCATCATCGATATCCTGTTGCAATACTCCGCCTCATCCATATAGTGAGTCGTCACAAAAGCCGTGATGCCTTCATCCACAGCCTCGTAAATCAATTCCCAGAACTGCCTTCGCGCCGCCGGGTCCACGCCTCCGGTCGGTTCGTCGAGGAACACTATTCCGGGACGGTGGATTATGGATACCGAAAAGGCCAGTTTCTGCTTCCATCCCTGAGGCAGTTCTCTGACCATAGTATTCCGCTCTCCTGCCAGGGAAAGCCTCTCCAGCAACTCCCCTATACGTTTTCCCGCTTCCCGTCGGGACACTCCGTAAATCCCCGCGAAAAGTTCCATATTGTCTTTCACGGTCAGGTCGCCGTACAAGGCGAATTTCTGGCTCATATATCCGATGTGCTTCTTTATCATTTCGGACTGAGTCCGGATATCGAACCCCGCCACCTGACCTCTGCCGGACGTCGGGAAACTCAGACCCGTAAGCATCCTCATAGCAGTCGTCTTGCCGGCCCCATTGGCTCCGAGAAAGCCGAAAATCTCTCCTTTACGCACGGAGAACGTAATATCATCCACCGCGGTAAAATCCCCGAAACGCTTGGTCAGGTGCTCCACTTCTATCACACAGTTGTCCATCACTTGTCCTCCAGGTTCATATAACAGTCTTCAAGAGTCGCACTGATTTCGCTGACGGACACGTTTCTATGCCCGAAATCCTGCTCCAGTACCGAAGCGATTCCTCCGGCATCCGTCCGTGCGTCAGGTTTCAGAACCATATGGTGCGAATCTCCGAATGTATAGCATTTCTCCACCACATCCATCGATCTCAGATCATTCAGAAGCCGGAACATCTCGTCGGATCTGACGGAAATCAGTTTCCTGTCGAACTTCGAGACTATGGCCCGAGGAGAATCCACGGCCAGGAACTTTCCCTCCTTCATCATAGCCACCCGGTCGCATCTGTCCGCTTCATCCATATAGGCTGTCGAGACCACTATCGTCATTCCGTTCGCTTTCAGGTGGGCCAGGTTTTCCCACAGTTCTCGCCTCGAAGAAGGATCCACGCCGGTCGTCGGCTCGTCCAGGAAAAGGACCGACGGAGAATGTATCAGAGAACAGCACAGCGCAAGTTTCTGCTTCATACCGCCTGAAAGTTTTCCTGCCATCCTGTTCTCGAAAGGCCTCAGACGGCAATAGATATTCTCAATCAGAGAAGAATTGCGGTCTATGCTCTGGCCGAAGACGGAAGCGAAGAATTCCAGATTCTCCTTCACCGACAGATCCGGATAAAGGGAAAAGCGGTCAGGCATATAACCCAGGATAGTCCTGATTTTCCTGTAATCCTTCACTATGTCCAGCCCTTCTATTTCGGCTTTTCCACTTTCCGGGGAAACAAGGGTGGCAAGCATCCTGAAAAGAGTGGTCTTGCCGGCCCCGTCCGGCCCTATGATGCCGAACATTTCCCCCTTTCCGATACGGTACTCCCCTGCCAGATCCACAGCCGGAAGCCGGCCCTTTCCATAACTTTTCCTTAGATTATGAATGACTATGGAGTCCATAAGTTCAGAATTTCACTCCTCCGTACATCCCAAGCTTTATCAGGCCGTCGTTTTCGACAGCCACCTTTACGGCATATACCAGGTTTTTCCTTTCGTCATCGGTCTGTATGTTCTTGGGAGTGAATTCACTCCTGTCGGAAATCCAGGTCACCGTGCCGGCGTATTCCTTGGAATATCCTTTCCCGTAATCCGAAAACACCTTCACATACTGTCCCAGCTTTACCTGCGAAAGCATAGCCGACGTCACGTAGCATCTGAGGTACACCCTGTCGAGATCCGCGACTTTGAAAAGGGGTCTCCCCGCCGCGGCGAACTCCCCGGCCTCGGCATATTTTGTAAGCACAGTCCCGGATACGGGTGAAACGATGTGGCATTTGTCTATCTGATCCTGCACCTGGGCTATCTGCATAGAGATTCCCTTGCTTTGGGCGTCAAGACTTGAAACCGAGCTTTCCAGCGAGGTCTCCTGCGCATCAATATTGACTTTCAGCACTTCAATCTGCGCTACGATGTCATCCATCTGTTTCCGCGTCGCGGCTCCGTCCTCAAGCAGTCTCCCGACCCTGTCCTTTTCCTTCTCCAGCGTCTGCATCTGCTCTTTCAGTGCCGCCGTCTGTTTTTCTATGTCCGGTCTGCTGTGCATTACCGATTCACGGCTGTTCTCAAGCTGGGCCCGGGTAAAATGGAGCTGCATCGTATCGACACAGCCCAATACCTCCCCGGCAGCCACCTCGTCACCTTCCTCCAGATCCAGGAAAAGGATTTTCCCGTTCGCCTCGGCAGAGACCGTCACCTCGACGGATTCGAAGTATCCCTCGGCGTCATAACCGCTCTTGTTCGCATTGCAGCCCGAGGCAGCTACGGCTGCCAGGGCGCACAGGCTTATGATTTTAACTTTATTCATATTCTTGATCCTCACTGGTTCAGCAACACTTTCATATCGTATATATTCTTCAGCAGTTCCAGCTTATGCAAGGCTCTGTCATTCATAGCCTTGTTCTCGCTCATAATGTCCCTTAGGAGATCATTCACCGTAATCACCCCGTTCCTGTATTTGGACTCCGAGGCCTGTCTGACGGACTGTCTCAGGCGCACGATCTCGTCATCGGAGGCCTTTATCCCGTACATTCTGTCGATTTCGTCCTGAATCTGGGTCTGGCGGATACCGGTATTCCACTCGTATGCTGCCCGTTGATATTCCACGGACCGTTTCGACATATCTATCCTTCGCAAATCGTTCTTTCTGGTATAGAATCCGGAAATGTCCCATTTGAAAGAAATTCCGAGGATGCCGTTCCAGGACATCCTGTTGTACATCATATCGTCGAAGATATTCAGTCCCGGCTTTCCGTACCATCCCTGGGCAAAGAATGCGAACTTTGGCATCACCGCGACATCAAGCATCTTCTTCTGCATATCGATTTCGTTCAGTCGGGCATCGAAAAGCATCAGCTGCGTACTCATATTGCGGCTCGTATCCACGAGACGCGGCTCAGGAGTCTCGAAAACTTCATCGTCACCTATCTCCATACCTATCATTATGGAAAGCATATCCTTATAAGAACGCAGCGAACTCTCTATCTGCTCCCGCTGCTGGCGGAGAGTGAGCAGTTCTACCCTGATATTGTCCGTATCACTCTGCATAACGGTCCCGTTCCTGAGCGCGGACTCTGCCACGGACAGATTGGCTGTCAGAAGCGTGTCCATATACAGATTCGTCTGCAGGTTGACCTCCATAATGAGTATTCCGAAATATATCTGGTTCACCCTGGACTCCAGCTCGTCCAGATCCTTGCCGAGAGTAAGACGGGAGACTTCCCGGGAGGCCTTGACAGCTTCTCTTTGGGCTTTGGAATAGCCACCGTCCCAGATGGTCTGGTTTATCTCCAGCTGCACCCGATACTGGTCTTTGGACAGTCCTGACATATCCACTCCAGCCAGTTTCAGCAAATCATTGAACGAATCAGGAAAGGCAGTGGCATCGCTCTGATATACAGCCTGCCCGGACAGAGATATCCTCGGCGCGTAGCCCAACGCGGCATTCTCGAAAGAATACCGTGATGTAGCCTCGACGACTTCGTATTGTCTTATCAGCGGATAATTTTCCCGGGTCATCCGATAACAGTCATCTATCGTTATCGCCCCGGCAAGCCAGGGCAACGCCGACAGCCACGACAAAAGCAGTATCCTTAAAACTTTCATATCATCAACGTCTGCCCGACGGCTCCATGCCGTTCAGCACCGGAGAACCCGACGGATTCATTCACGTTACAATATACGGAATTTTCCTGAAAAAACATTAAATGCAGCAAGCATGCCCGGGACATGTGCGGGACTTCGGATAGATAATATGGGCGTGTGCCTGACCTGTGCCGAATCTTAATGCAGGCAGGTATAAATGAAAGATACCTTCTTCAGCTTAATGCACACATCAATGTCACTGTCCGGCAACTGTTCCCCTCTGGCACAGCTTCCGAACAACCCTAAGGTCTCAATGCCATAGACATCAGCCTTTTCAACCTTGTATTCCCTCAGTTTCTCCAATATTTCCTCTGTCAGCAAAATAGGCTCTATCAGGTAACTTACTTTCCTGCCTAACTTCCAAAGCAGAGGAGTATCTTCAAAATAATTGTCACTAAGTTTATCAACCACCACAGCAATGTCAATATCACTTTCTTCGGTATAGTTGCCTTTGCTGTATGACCCATAGAGGTAAAGAGCCTTTAATGGCAGGTGTTCGGCTACCATTGACTTGTATTTCTTTGCTATGTCTAAAGCCTGTCCTTTATCCATAAATCAAACTGTCACCAAAGACTGGTCTTCAACCTTGATTGTCATAAGTTCTCTGCCTACCTCCTGCATGGTGCTCAAAATCTCATTGAGCCTTTTCTCCGAAGGCTTCTTTATACCACTTATGTATTGGGCAAAGAGGCTTTGTGAAATCCCCATCCTCCTTGCTATTGCTGAAGCATTGAGTTCAGGGTGCTCCATAAACAGTCTGTAAAGCAGACTATCGTTCTTTTTCTGGAAGAAGCCCTCAAAACTCAAATCCTCATCAAGTTCCTCCCAATGGATGCCAAAATCATCTGCTGTGTAATTCCTCCTTTGCTCCTGAGTTGCATATTTTAATCTTGGGTAGTCTGCAAACCTTTCACTTGCAGTCTTTCCATTTTCTGTCTGAATCCATATTTCAGAATCAGTCTGCCATATTTTTGTAACCTTTTCCATATCAGATGCTCCTGTTGAAAAACTTATTCCAATGCTCTGCAATAATCTCCTTGTTTTCCTCAATGACTGATTCAACAAGTTTCAATTCTGCTGGCTTCAGTCCCTTGTTGGCCACCAATTTCACCTCCGGGAACAGTGTAAACTTTGCACTTACGTTACCTTTGACTACATGAACATGGATTGGCTCATGGTCATTGGCATAAAATTAGGAATCTGAATCCAAACAGGATGAATATAGTAGGCATATCTTTCTTTTTACAGGAACAAATATAGGTAATATAATCATTACCTCAAAATATCTGTCTAATTTCCCAAATAAGAAAGATGTATTCACTTCTCCTTGAATAAACCTAAAAGTGAATACACCTGAATCTTCAGGCCATTACTCCTTGTTCAGCAAGAATGAAAATATCCCAACATAATGAATAATATAACTGTTATTATATACCTAAATGCGTATATCAGAATTTCATACCATACTTTAACTTGATTTCTGACCAAGTGATACCTGATTGGGCCTCAGTAAACCCTGACGGAGGAACTGGCAATACTTCAGTTAAAGCAAGTTTGAAATTTTGGACTGTCCTGTTATGTGCAGGGCTTATTTTGGGTGGTTGTGACCCTGGCGCACCGGAAAATCCGGACGATGAAAAACCGGATGAGGAGAATCCTGATGAGCCGACAGAAGAACCCCTCACAGACGGCAGTCTCTTTACTGTACAATTAAATGATGATATTATGGCACTGGTTGGAACAGGCACTTGGAATGCGATAGCCTATGGTAACGGAAAATATGTGGCAGTCGGGGATGGTGGATGGATAGCATATTCTACGAATGGAGTAGATTGGACTCAGAAACAAATAGGGACGAATTCTTGGGATGACATAGTTTATAATTCCCAATACAATATATTTGTTGCAGTTGGTCTGGGTAATTATATCGTAATATTCCTATGATGGAATCAACTGGACTCAGGTAACCACACAGTACAATTATTCGGCTGTTGGCGTTGACCCGACTTTAATATGTTCATCGCAGTGAGAAGCCTTCTTTGAACTGCATTAGGATAATGCAATAAAAGCCAATTCACATAATATCACACGCAAGCCCCTCAACCCCTTTTATTCCCTGTCGTATTGAGGGGCTTGTATTATGTCTAAATAAATATTGTCTAAAGATCTCCTGATTTCTCTTAAGGGTAATTCAGGAGGTCTTTTTCTCTATGGATAAATTCGTATTAAAGTGGTATAATTGGAAAAATGTTTTGCTACTGCAATTAGGTATATAGTTCCCTAAATACCCTACAAATCTACTGCACTTATGCTTGATGTTAATATAAAAGTATCGTGTTTTCCAGATATGGCTGTGGATAAGAAGCAGGCTTGCAAATTATAAGTAATTCCTTACCCAGTAATTTGATAATTTATTTCTTTTTCAGGCTTTCAAGAAAAGTATCATGCTTGCCTGATTCCACATCATTGATTATAGTATCTATGGTAGGAAGCAGCTTTGGGATATTGTAATGCACTCTTTAGACATATACTGCATCTCTTTCCAAGTTTTTCTTGAATACTGGTCTGAATATGGCTCCAAGAGAAACCAAATCAACCTTGCTCTTGAAAATGTTCTCCAAGTCCTCCTGAATACCTGTCATATTGAAGAAATCAGGCTGCTTCAACTTAATGCACACATCAATGTCACTGTCAGGCAACTGTTCCCCTCTGGCACAGCTCCCGAACAGCCCTAAGGTCTCAATGCCATAGACATCTGCCTTTTCAGCCTTGTATTCCCTTAGTTTCTCCAATATTTCTTCTGTCTGCATATAAAAAAGCATTTATGTTGCTAATATAACTATTTTTACTCAAACTTCCTGTTCTTTGCCGAACTGCCAAAAGAAAAAGATGTATCCACTTCTCCTTGAAAATAAATTCAAAAGTGAATACATCCGATTTCCCATTTCATTCAACACTATTCTGCAAAAATGGAAATATCCTAACATAATGATAAATAGAGTTATACCAATACTCCAGTTCTTAGAATATCAGCATAAAGAGGACTGTCATCATCCTCTGTCAGCAAAATAGGCTCTATCAGGTAACTTACTTTCCTGCCTAACTTCCAGAGCAGAGGAGTATCTTCAAAATAATTGTCACTTCTCTTAGAGACCACCACGGCAATGTCTATATCACTTTCATTAGTGAAGTTTCCTTTGCTGTATGACCCATAGAGATATAAAGCCTTTAATGGCAGGTGTTCGGCTACCATTGATTTGTATTTCCTTGCTATGTCTAAAGCCTGTCCTTTATCCATAATTGAAGTGCTTTTGTCTTCTCCAACAATTCTTTGCAGTACTCCGAAGTCAGAACTTTCATCAACTGTTCCTTATAGGACGGATATCTTGCTTCAATATTCAATGGCTCAAGTGAATCTATGAAATCCATCTGGTCTTCTGAAAGTTCGTCTATAAGTCCTGACTTTGCAGCAAGCCTTGACAGATGATGTATCTTCAAAGGAGGCTCTTCTAACACTTCGCTCCAATATGCCTTGAGAGCCTTTTCAATGACCTGGTGGCACATAAATCCCACATAAAGAAATCTCCTTGTCTCCAGCATTGCTTGTGCAGTATCAATCAACCGATTATATGGCAAATATACATTTTTATCTTCAATCTGCATAGTTGCCTCTTCTCAATAAAAAGAAAAAGATGTATTCACATCTCCTTGAAGAAATTCAAAAGTGAATACATCTGAATCTTTATTTCATCCTACTCTGTTCAACAGGAAAGAAAATATCCTAACATAATGGATAAATACAAAACATTTATATACC